>CAJORD010000284.1 GCA_905236605.1 uncultured Synergistales bacterium
CTCTGCTACGAGCGTCAGACTGTGTTCTGATGGATTGTAGCGGTACGTCCCCGACTTCGTGAACGCGAAAATAATCATGTCTTGAAGATTCATCGCCGTAGCGTAAGTTAATTTGCCGTTCTCACGATTCACACCACCAGCGACCCAGAGCAGAGTCGAAAGTTGTTCCGGCGTTAATTCAACATCGGCGAAATCTCCGACGGACTGACGAGCCGCGACTGCATCAAGGACACCAATCCCACCTGATTTTTCTGGAGCAGGAAGCTTAATATCATCAGCCGCAAACGCGGGGACGCTTAATAAAGCAAACACTGCGAACACAACAACTAATTTTTTCATTAAAACTACCTCCTATTTGTGATTAAAAATTGCAATACCGTTTTTGAAAATTAACTGGCGCATTTCGTTGCCATAAACTTTGTGAGAAGCCGCGATTCTTTCTATCTCGTTCATATCTTCATAAGAAAGTTCAAGGCCAAGAGCGTCAATGTTTTCCTGTAAATGTTCTGGGCTTGTCGTACCTACGAGCGTTGAAGCGTTCGGAAGTTTCGCGAGCGTCCAAGCCGTCATTAATTGTGAGAGCGATACGCCTTTACTATCCGCGAAATCTTTTAACTCACGAACTAACGGAAGATTCTTTTGCAAATTCCCAGGTGAAAGCATCGGAGATCGCATTACTCCGGAAGCTTTGCCTTCGAGTGTTCTATCATTTAATAAGCCATGGCCGAGCGAGCCGAAAGTTAAAACTCTTACGCCGAGTTCCTGTGCTGTCGGGATTAAATCTCTTTCAATCTCACGACCTATTAACGAATATTCAAGTTCTACTGTGTGAATCGGGTGAATTTTGTGAGCGCGTCTTAAAGTTTCCGCGTCAATTTCTGTGAGGCCAATGTTACGAATGAAGCCATTCTCTTTAAGTCCTACAAGAACTTCCATAATATGCTCAATCGAGATTGAGTTATCCATTCTCGCAGGCTGATAGAGATCTACATATTCAAGTCCGAGACGATGAAGCGAATAATTCAGCTGTGCCCCAATATGAAGTGGACTGACATCAAGACCGTAAATTCTGCCGCCTGGCCCGAATAAAACGCCAAACTTCACAGAAAGAAAATATTTATCTCGTGAAACGCCTCTTAGAGCATTGCCGACGACGATTTCACTCTCGCCACCGTTATAAAAATTTCCTGTGTTCAATAACGTGATGCCTTTTTCGAGTGCCGCATGAATTGTGTTAATTGATTTTTCTTCATTAGCACGCGACATTCCCATACAGCCAAGACCTAAACGCGAAATATTTTGCATATCTACTCCTCCTTTTTAGGATAATATTTTTTTCAATAAGACGTAATAATTCTGTTTTATCTTTGGGCGTCAAATTTTTTGTAAGTTTCTCTTCAAGCTCTTCGCCTAATTGATAAAGTAAATTTTTCATTGCCGTGGCTTTGTCCGTAAGACAGATTACTTTACTGCGGCTGTCCTGCGGATTGGTCCGGCGCTCTATCAGTCCTTTTTTTTCTAAATTTTGTAGGATTCTTGTTACGGTCGGATTGCGAATATAAAAATATTCCTCAATGTCGACCTGTCTTATCGTGCATTGAGGATTTATCAGCAAAAATTTTAAAATTTTATATTGTGTCAACGTCAGGCCGTGCGGCTCTAAGACTTCGACAGAGAGCTTGTCGCACTCTAAATTCACAAATTTTAACCAAATTGCTATTTTGTCGCGGTTCAAATTTTCGCTCCTTAATTTCATAGCACGCTATGTTTCGTGAAAATTATATACCTGACGGCGGATTAAGTCATCTTTCTAAGGTTCCGTTTCCTTACGACATCATGAACGCAATCACAAATAAAAGCCCTAACGCAAATGTCATCAAACCGTATGCAAGACTTGAAGGCAAAAGCGTCCCCATAGTTTCGGCTTTGCCATCGTCCTGATAAAATCCGAAATCTAAATCTTCAGGCGGTCTTACAAATTTTATTTTGGACATATTCGACAACATTAAAACAACTGGCCCGGCTGTTATCAAGTCCGTGAGTCTCGCGAAAAGTGCTCCCACGAATGGCAATATCACACCGATAACGGGACGGAATAAAACGTTCTCAATGTTTAATTTTTCTGGCCATAAGTCTAAATATTCCTCATCTTTAATCAAAAATTTTTGAATGAAGAATATATAAACACAAATGCCGATTATAATTGAAATTGCCGCGCCTTCGATATTATCAAAGGAAAAGTAATTTACAATATGATGATGTTCCGGGCCGTTCATAAAAGGCGCACCAAAAATGCTAATCGCGTCGCCGATTTTATTCGGTAAAAGTCCGATAACAGGGAGAATTATCGCTGACAGAGCTAACAAGAATGCGTTTAATTTTCCAATGTAAACTTCCTTTTGGTGCATGTTGGAAGATGGTTTTGCAATAAACAGAGCGATAAATAATTTTATGACGTAAGCAGCCGTAAGTCCTCCTGAAATTAAAAACAGCCATTCGCAAATTTCAAACATAAATTTTTCAGAGGCTACATTTATAAAAGTGAGTGTACCGACTTCATTAAGCGTGTGAATATGTTCGACAATGCTCTCATGTATCAAAGTTTTTCCTAAATAGCCGTTCCAAAGTGGCACACCCATAAGGCCAAGTCCTCCCATTAAGAATGCAAACATAAAAATTTTTTTGCCGCGCCCGAAGCCTTTTATATCATTGAGATTAAGCTGATGAGTGTTCATATATACAACTCCGGCACAGAAGAACAAAACTAATTTTACTAGCGAGTGCCCAACCATATATAAAATCGTTCCTCTGACGGCTAAATCATTATCAACGCCAAGGAAGCACTGCATAGAGATGCCTGTTAAAATAAATCCAAGTTGCGACATTGAAGAACATGCAAGAGTCCTTTTGATGTTCACAGAAAACACTGCTAACACAGCGCCTAAAACCATAGTTATCACTGCGAGAACTAGCAAAATAAATCCCCAATATGAATCATGAAGAAACGGCCCGGCACTTAATACTATTACACCAAAAAGTCCTGATTTTGTTAGCAGACCTGAAAGCAAAGCACTTGAAGGCGCGGGCGCGGCCGTGTGCGCAGTCGGTAGCCATATATGCGACGGGAAGATTGCGGCTTTTGCAGCAAATCCAACAAAAATTAAAAATCCGGGTATGTAAAGAGAATTTTTTTCTTGGATATTTAATTTTGAAAGCGCCGTTATATCAAGCGTTCCAACCTTCGCATAAAATAAAATCAAGCCCGTGAGCGTTACTAATCCGCCTATAATTGCAATAGCTAAATATGTTTGCGCGGCTCGTTGTGCGGCCTGATTTTCTTCTTGAACAACCATGATATACGAAAACAGCGACATCATCTCAAAAAATAAAAATGTTGTATATAAATCGCCAGATAAAAATACTCCCATGATTGAGCCGAAAGTCATCATTATATAAAGATAATATCTGTTTCTGTTTCGATGGCCACGCAGATATTCACGCGAAAAAATTGTCGTTACTGTCCACATGAAAGCAATTATTACAGCGTAAATGTATCGAAAGCCATCAAGCGCGAACTTAATACCAAGCCCGCAAACACCAGGCACTGCAAGCTCAAAGCCAACAAATTTATAACTTGATAACGCGGCTAAAAGTTCAATCACACAAACGACATCAGCAAAATAATCTCGCGCAATTCGGCTATAACGCCCGATTACGTAAGATACAAATCCGCCTATCATTGGCCACAATACCAAAAACAAAATTAAAGTTTCCCCTGACATTTTTTAACCTCGTGATATTTTCAAAATTTTTTGGAATTGAAAAACATTTTAGCATAAAAATTTTTTGTTCTTATATAATAATTTCAAAAATTGAAGGAGCGTGAAATTTTCATGAAAGACACTCACAAAGATAACCGCGAAATTTTTGAATTATGGCCCGTCCCGCGTGCTTTGTTTGAGCTTTCTTTGCCGATGATTTTCGGACAGCTGATAATTTTAATTTACAGTCTTGCAGACACATTTTATATAGGCCGCACGAATAATCCCTTGATGGTTGCAGGCGTTTCACTTTTGCTGCCGGTGTTTAATATTTCGATTTCATTTGCTAATCTTTTTGGTATCGGCGGCGGAACTCTAATATCGCGATTAATGGGAGCGGGCCGCGATGATGAGGCAAAAAAGGTTAGCGCATTTTGTTTTTACATGACTATAATCGCTGCGGGGCTGTTTTCGTTGACGATGTTTATTTTTATGGAGCCCGCATTGCGACTGTTTGGAGCAAGCGATGACACTTTAATTTTTGCTAAACAATACACTTTCTGTGTAATTGTAATTGGTGCAATTCCTACAATTTTATCGATGACGCTTTCAAACTTTCTTCGCAGCACAGGTTACGCAAAAAAATCAGGTTTCGGAATGTCAATGGGGGGAATCATAAATATAATTCTTGATCCTATATTTATGTTCGTCTTAATGCCGTCGGGATATGAAGTTATAGGCGCTGGGATTGCCACTATGCTATCAAACGTAATAACTTGCTCATACTTCTTAATTGTAATTTATAAATTGCGCGGCGCGGGGATTCTGTCGTTATCAATAAAAAATATTCGGCCTCCACGAAAAAATATATACTCTGTCTTCTCCGTTGGTGTGCCGGCGGCTATAGCTGTGTTTTTGTTCGATTTAACCTACATCATCATTGATAGACTTGCGGCCGGACATGGTGATATACCATTAGCAGCCGTTGGAATTGTATTAAAAGCTGAAAGATTGCCTCTTAATATTGGGATCGGTCTTTGCATGGGAATGATGCCGCTTGCAGCTTACAATTATTCATCAGGAAATTTCGATCGTATGCACGAAGTTGTAAATTACTCTCGCAAAGTTGGAATAATTTTAGGATTTTTGAGTGTAATTTTGTACGAAATTTTTGCGCTGTATATCATGAGGATATTTATAGCTGACGCTCTTACAGTCGAACTTGGCACAGATTTTTTGCGCGCTAGAAGTCTTGCAACTCCATTTATGTTTATATGCTTTCATCTTGTAAATTTCTTTCAAGCTGTAGGATATGGAGATAAAGCTCTTGGCCTTGGTGCAGCGCGTTGGGTGGTGTTTAATATTCCGTTGCTGTTCATCATGAATTACATTTTCGGAATGTATGGCATAGTTTGGACACAAGTTTTGGCGGACGTTTTAATGACAATCGTTTCAATTATTGTATATAAAAAATTTGAAGCCTCTATAAAAATTTGCTAGAATTTCTGAAAATCTTGCATTTTAAGGAGCTGAGCATATGAGATTTTTATTAATTTCCATGATAGTTTTAATTTTTGCGTCGTGTTCTTACGCCGATGATTTTGTTTTAGTGAAGGGCGGAAAATTTTTAATGGGCAGTCCGTCTTCTGAAAATTGGCGCAGTGACGACGAATTACAGCACGAAGTTACATTAAACGATTTTTATATTTCGCGCTACGAAGTTACACAGCAAGAATATAAAAAATTAATTGGCGATAATCCTTCGACATTTCGCGGCGACAACAACCCCATCGAAAACGTTACTTGGCTCGAAGCTGTAAATTTCTGCAACGCCAAAAGCAAAGCCGAAAATCTCAAGCCTGCTTATGAAATTGAAGATAGCAAAGTTACTTGGGATTTGTCCGCCGACGGTTACAGGCTCCCAACCGAAGCAGAATGGGAATATGCTTGCCGCGCCGGAACTTCGACACCGTTTAATCTCGAACACTCAATAGGCGCCGACGAAGCAAATTTTTATGGCCATTATCCCTACGAGATCGAAGAAAATTATTTTTCACAGCATAAACTTTCAACAAAGCCGGGAATTTATAGAGGCGAGACTGTAGAAGTCGGAAGTTTTGCGCCGAACAAACTCGGACTTTATGACATGCACGGTAATGTCGGCGAATGGTGTTGGGATATTTACGACAATTATTCAAAAGAAGCTGTAACAAATCCCACCGGGCCTTCAACGGGTACACGTCGCGTTAATCGTGGCGGCGGCTGGAACGACTTCGCAAAGAACATGCGTTCGGCTTATAGGGCGGCAGCTCCGCAAGAACGACGGCTTTATAACGTTGGCTTCAGGCTCGCACGCGGCGCAATTGGCACGGGCTTAATCTCAAGTCAAGCATCACAGCAAACTTCAGGAACTGGCAAAAAAATTCTTATCGCTTATTTCACATGGAGCGGCAACACTCAAGGAATAGCGTTTGAGATTCAAAAACAGACAGGCGCTGAAATTTTTGAAATCGAGCCGGAAAAATCTTACTCCGAAAATTACAATACTGTCTTGCGCGAAGCTCAAAGAGATCAACATAGACACGCACGCCCAAAATTAAAAAATCGTGTGAAAAATTTTGATGAATATGACATAATCATGCTCGGTTATCCAAATTGGTGGGCTTCAATTCCGATGCCTATTGCGTCATTTCTTGAAGAATACAATTTTGAAGGAAAAACGATTATGCCATTTTGTTCACACGGCGGCGGGAGATTCGGACAAAGTTTGACAGCAATAGCGAAACTTGCTCC
>CAJORD010000285.1 GCA_905236605.1 uncultured Synergistales bacterium
ACTAGTCAAGGCTTTCATGTCGCTGCTTAGAACCTCGCTGTTCTCGAGGTCAAGAGCGATTTCGGTTGAAGCGTCTTCGCTTAAGATTGTCGTAACGTCGTTGCTGATTTCGTTCAAAGTTTTTGTTTCGACGTTCATGTCGCCTTCGAGTTTCAGTTTCAAGCGAATCGGAGAATATTCGCCGTAGCCTGTGCCTTTGATATACCATAAGCCCGGAATTATTTTTTCTTCAAAATCTTCAGCCGCGATTGATGAACATGAAAGAACGAAAATTACAAAAGCTAAAAAAATTTTTTTAATCATAATTCATTCACCTTCTATTCTGATTTTATTAATCATGCCGGCGAGATAACCGGCCCCGAATCCATTGTCTATATTAACGACACTGACGCCGCTGGCGCATGAGTTCAACATTGCAAGCAACGCCGAAACGCCTCCGAACGACGCACCATAGCCGACGCTTGTAGGCACAGCGATAACGGGACAATCCGCCAAGCCGCCGAGAACGCTCGCTAAAGCTCCTTCCATGCCTGCGACTGCGACAATTACACTTGCGCTCATAATGTCGTCAATGTGTGAAAGAACTCTATGAAGGCCAGCGACTCCGACGTCATATAATCTCTTCACTTTGTTTCCAAGTACTTCGGCCGTTAGCGCAGCTTCTTCTGCGACTGGAATATCACTTGTGCCGCCGGTTGCGACGACGATGAAATTTTTACCTTCAGGCGTGGGCATTGTGCCATAAATCCCTGCGTGAGCTTCGGAATGATAATTTATTTCACAGCCGAGCGATTTTAATTTTTCTGCGGATTCATTTGAAAGACGTGTGATTAAGATTGCGCCTTGATGATGCTCTTTCAGTACGTCGATAATCCCGGCTATCTGTTCGGGAGTCTTGCCGGCGCCATATATGACTTCTGAAGCACCTTGACGAATCTTTCTATGTAAATCGACTTTTGCGTAACCGATGTCTTCAAACGGTTGTTCTTTTAATTTTAGATAGGCTTCCTCAACCGTAATTTTATTTTCGTGGAGTTCATGAAGGACTTTTTTAATGTCGTTCAAAAAATTTTTCACCTCTTCACGAAGATAATATCACATTGAAGATAATTAGGAGTTAGGAATAATTTTTTTACTTTAACAAAATTTTTCGAGTTTATTCGCCAATTCTGTTGAAAGATTTTCGACGATGGATTTTTCGGGAGCTTCAACCAAAATTCTAAGCAAAGGCTCTGTCCCTGACGTTCGCACAAAAATTCTTCCGTCAGTGAGCTTCGCTTCATGTCCTTTCACGATTTCATTAACCGCTTCCATATCGACAAGTTCGCGCGGCTTCGTCAAAGTCAAGTTCGTGAGTTTTTGCGGATAACGTCCGAATCGGTCAATCAAAGTCGAAACGTCTTCATCTAAATCTTTAATCGCGTTCATGAATAGCATCGCTGTGCAAAGACCGTCGCCCGTGCCCGTGAACTCGCTCGCGATTATGTGGCCGGATTGTTCGCCGCCAAGGCCCGCGCCTGATGATCGCATTGTCTCAAGGACGTAACGATCTCCAACGGGACAGCGAAGAGTTTTAATCCCGTTTTTCTTTAGATGACTTTCAAGAGCCATGTTGCTCATTACGGTTACGACGACTTTATCAGAGCCAGGGGCGTTGAGTTTTTTGAGCCAGCGGCCTAAGACCCACAAAATAATATCGCCGTCAATAATGCGGCCGTGTGCGTCTGAAATTAAAACTCTGTCCGCGTCGCCGTCGAACGCAAAGCCGAGCGCCATTTTGTGATTTACGACATAGCTTGTTAAATTCTCCATGTGCATGACGCCGCAATCTTTGTTGATATTCCGCCCGTCGTATTCGTGAGAGATTATCGCGGTGTTAAGCTTTGAAAATTTTGTTGCCGCCACTAAAACAGGGACGCTCTTGGCCGAAGCGCCTGACGCGCAATCGAAAACGACATTATCAAACGCAGCTTCTTCATTGAGATACGAAGCAATGTGTTCGGCGTAACGCGTAACGAGGTCGGGACGCTGATGAATTTTTCCGACTTCTGAATTTTTGTTATCGTCCGTTAATAATAAATCTTCGATTTCAAGTTCTTCATCGTCGGACAACTTGCAGCCGTCCGAACCTAAAAATTTGATTCCGTTATATTCGGCGGGGTTGTGTGAAGCGCTGATGACCGCGCCGCCGTCAGCTTGTAAATCTTTAACCGCGAAGCTCACGCCCGGAGTTGGAATTATCCCGGCCGAAAACACTTCCGCGCCTTCTGACGTCATGCCCGCACTTAACGCGCCTTCAAGCATTCCGCCACTTAATCGAGTGTCAAGCCCAATTACGATTTTCTTTTTAGCGTTCGGCCTGTGAGCGTGATTGAATTTTATGAAAGCCCGGCCGAGTTTCAAAGCAAGTTCGGGGGTCATGTTGCCGGAGTTTGCTAAGTCTCTTACGCCGTCAGTTCCAAAATATTTTCGTTGTCTTTGTTCATTGCCCAAAATTCATAAGCACCTCCAAAAATTTTCTTTTCGCCTCATTATATACAAAAAAAATTAACTTCCGGACATAAAATCCAGAAGTTAAAATCGGGAACAATAAAAGGAGATTTAGAGATTTAGATTTCCGAAAGTGCTGCTTGATTCAAAATCCTGATGCCCTCACCTTCAAGAGCCGCCGAAGATTTTTCGTTGTCGTTCACTCTGAAAATCATGTAAGCGCTTTCTGATTTTTTATTCCCGAGAATTGCATACATGTATTCAATGTTTACGCCCGTTTTGTTCAAAATGCAAAGGACTTTGTTAAGTCCGCCGGGGACGTTTGGAACTTCAACCGCAAGGACGTCCGTTAAACTTGCGACAAAGCCAGCGTCTTTCAAAACTGTAGCAGTGCCGAGAACGTCATCGACGATTAAGCGAACAATTCCGAAGTCGCTAGTCTCTGCTAAAGAGAGCCCGCGAAGATCAATTTTTGCGTCCGCAAGTGCCTGCGTCATTTCGTTAAGACAGCCGGGACGATTTTCTAAAAAAACCGAAATTTGTTTTACGCTCATGATTTTCACCCTTTCTTAAATTTTTCTGTTGTCGATAACTCGAACGGCTTTGCCTTCGCTGCGTACAATCGTTTTCGGTGCAACAAGAGTAACTTTTGCTTTAAGTCCGAGCATTGATTTCAAACCGTCAACGAGTTCAGCCTGACGCTTGTTGACTTCGCCGAGATTGTCCGTGAACATTTCCGGAGTCATTTCGACTCTGACGTCAAGAGTATCAGTGTTATTGACACGATCGACAATAATTTGATAATTCGCCGGGTAGCCCTGATTAATTAAGACTGTTTCAATCTGACTCGGGAATACATTGACGCCGCGAATTATTAACATGTCGTCAGTGCGGCCTTTAAGTCTTGACATACGGACGTGAGTACGACCGCAAGGGCAAGGCTCATGAGATAAAGACGTAATGTCGCGAGTTCTGTAGCGCAACAGCGGGAATGCTTCTTTATCAAGCGTCGTAAAAACAAGTTCGCCGAGGCTGCCTTCGGGCAAGACTTCGCCGGTCTTTGGGTCAATAATTTCAGCGATGAAATAATCTTCATTAATGTGCATTCCGTGCTGGTCTTCGCATTCAAACGAAACGCCGGGGCCGCAAAGTTCAGTAAGGCCGTAAATATCGTAGGCTTTAATTCCCATTGTGGCTTCGATGTCGCGACGCATTTCTTCGCTCCACGCTTCCGCGCCAAAAATTCCGGCCTTCAATGGAATTTCGTCAGGTTTCAATCCCATCTCTTTCATTCGTTCACCGATGAACGCGGCATAACTCGGAGTGCAGCAAAGAATAGTAGCCGATAAATCTTTTATAAACATAATTTGACGGTCTG
>CAJORD010000286.1 GCA_905236605.1 uncultured Synergistales bacterium
ATAGCTCTCGTTCTATTCTTTATGCGTTCAGGAAATTTTAATTTCGGTGCGAATTTTAATTGGGCATCTGTGATTTTGGGATTTGCTATCGTAGGCCTTGAAGCCGGATATGTCTATTTGTTTCGAGCAGGCTGGCAAATTAGCAAAGGTTCTTTAATCGCGAACACGTGCTTAGCGATTGTTTTAATAATTGTCGGGCGGGTCTTATATCATGAAGAGATTTCTTTGAAGCAAATTGTCGGAGCGATTCTTTGTCTAGCAGGTTTGTATTTAATAAAATAAATTAAGACTTCCGGAACAAAACGCCCGGAAGTTTTTTATTTAGCTTTGAGTTTACAAATTGCTTGAGTCATTGTCCCCATCGGACAAAACGTACACCACGTGCGCGGCCGATACAAGTACATTACGATTAAGCCGATTAATGCCGACGTCAACATCAGACTATAAAGTCCGAAACTAAATTGCGCTGCCCAGTCCGGAACGCTTCCGGCGGTATCGAAATCCATTTTGGAGCAAGTTTTCCGCGCGAACATTTTTTGAATTTCTTTGGCAATATCGCAAAGAGCTGCCCGCGTCCGCAAAGTCTGTTGCAAAAAAATTTATTTCCGCCGAAAATCGCAAACAGCAACGGCAAAATAAAATCTATCATTCCTAGCCACGCGAACAAAATATTAAAGAAGCCAAGCGCAAAATAAATTATTGACCACAGCCACAAATAATCGTAACAATTTTTATTCTTCATTTTTAATCTCGATGCAGCCGGCCGGACACGTTCGAGAGCATAGCCCGCAGCCGACACATAAATTTTTATTGACGACAGCAAAACACCCTTGCCAAATCTCGATAGCGCCCTTCGGACATTCTTTAGCGCAGGCACCACAGGAAGCACAAAAATCTTTTTGAACTTCAGCAAACCGTTTGGCCATTTTTATTTTTTAACTTATGAAGAAATATCGAATAACGAGCAACAAAAGTATTAAAGCCATTCCCAAAACTCCGAAGAAGAAAATATCTCCGAAGAATGACATATTCGCGTTTTGAGCTTCGTTAGGCGAATCGCTGCCTTTAGTTTTAATTTTTATATCTTTGGTTATCGTTACAACGCCGCGAATTTCATCGCTGATTTTGACGTAAAGAAATTTTTTTCCGCCGGTGTCTCTGATTTCGTTAATCGGGAAGACGGGCTCAATTTGATTTTCTTCAAGATACTTTTTAACAAGCGCGCTTGTTCCTTCGCCGTCGATTCCGATTTCGATAATGTCGCCGGGCGTCAACGAAGATGAAGGTTTGCCTTTCACTGGGTCAAGCACCGGCGAACACATTATAAGAGTGCCTTCGAAGTTCCCTTCTTTTTTGGCTTCCTCGCGTTCTTTTTCTTCTTGCTCGGCCTTCTCACGTTCTTCTTGCTCACGTTGTTTGCGTGCGAGTTCTTCGGGGGAGGGTGGCAAAGGCTTTATGACTTTTGCGCGTTCAAGTTCCTTACGAGCAACTGGCTCGGCGTCAATGACAGAACTAAAAACGCATTGCGAAGTACTTTCAAAACTTCGGCGTACAATGCTTTCAAGTTGTCGAAGTTTCACCTTTGTATAATTTTCAAATAATTTCTTTTTCTCTGGTATAGTCAGGATACTTTTTAAGTTTTCTTGAAATTTTTCGCCCCAATCTTTATCGAGCGGGCCTAACTGCGGAAGACGCTTAACGAAAGACCGCCAATCCTTTGAAGGTTCGATCATGACGCCTGTAGCATATGGTTTAGCGAGCCACAGAACTTGAAAAACGGTTTTGCCCGATTTCCCTTCAAAGATTACACAAAATCCTCCGCCCATATCGCCGCGGCTAGGCGTGAATGTGGATTTAATAGCAAGAAATTCAGGTTGTACGTGTCTATTTGGCTCTGGTGCTTCCGGCTCTGGATCTTTTCTATTAGTTTCGGCGGCTATGTCGTTTACGTCAGTGAATTTAATCTCATCAGGCATGATATTTCAATCTTTCAATCTCTTTATATAAAAATTTTTAGAAACGCAAAAAATTATAAACTCTAAAATCTTTCAATGCAAACCGGCCGGCAATGAACGAAATTTTTTCAAGCGTTATGCTACAATTTCAAAAAAATTTCTCAAGGACGCTGATTAAAATATGCCATTAAATTGCAAAACTTGCGGAGCGCCATTAAAGGGCGACGAAGAACATTGTCCTTATTGTGGCAGCTTCATTGACTACGAAGACAGACCCAAGAGCCACAAAGCCGAACGCAAAAAAAATCTTCCTCAAATAAAATATACTTCTGCGACTTTCATAATCATCGTTTCGATTTTCACGCTCGGACTTTACGGCATTTACTGGTATCTTTCAAACAGAAAGCGCTTCAACGAACTTGTTGACAGCTTAAAGTTTCCTGATATTGGCTTCGGGATTTATATTTTAGGTTGGCTTGCGTTTCTCTTTATATCGTCATCAGAGGGCAGCGAGCCTGACATAGCGGATACTATAAACAGTGTTGCGTATCTTGTCATGTGGTGCGGCGCGCTCTGGATGTCGTTCGGCATTAAAAAAATTTTGAAAGAATACTTGACGCAGCATTGCACCGACGAAGCGATTTTGAAAGTCTTGACGTTTTCGGACGTGGCGTTATTCTGCTTCGGGTATATCTATCTTCAACTTCAGATTAACAAAATGATTAAGGCTGAAATTTTTGCTCCGACGTTGTGAAAAAATTTTTGCGTAACTTACGCAATTATGTTTTTGAAATTTTTTTTATAATACTAACTAATCCAAAGACTTAAAAAATAAAATTTTTTTCAGGAGGTTAATAATTTTGAAGCTGAAGATTTTTTTGGCGATTGCGTTAGTTTGTTTTACTGTTTCTTCAGTTGCAGCTGATAGCGTATATAACTCTGCTCCTACGTTCTCGTCCCCTTATTATGCCGGCGAATTAAAATCCGAAGTTTTGAATAAAGCTCTTGAAGAATTAAATTATATCCGCGGTCTTATTGGCGTTCCAAATAATGTAACTCTAAACGCCGATTATACGAGCAAGGCTCAGCACGGTGCAGTTCTGCTTGACGTTATCGACACGCTGACACACACACCTTCAAAGCCTGCCGACATGAGCGACGAATTTTATAATCTTGCTTATGACGCTACGACGCATGGAAATTTGGCGGTGGGGAAGATGTATTCTTCAAATGGAACAGTTGTCGGGAATATGTCATTGAGTCAAAGTCTTAAGAGCTACATGGACGACTCCGACGCTTCTAATATTTCCAGAGTGGGGCATCGTCGTTGGCTCATGAATCCCCGAATGAAACAAACAGGTTTCGGATTAAGCACACGGCGCGGCTATGCTGCAGCATACGTTATAGAAGAAGGCGATGTACCTTCGTGGCTGATTAGCGACGAATTCATAACGTGGCCGACTCACAAGAATGCTCACCCTTTGACATATTTTGATTCAAATACTGCATGGTGTGTCGTGCTTAACGAAGATGTTTTTGAAAAAAGTAATACAAGCTCCGTCCATGTAACCCTCACACGCTTGAGCGACTATAAAACATGGAATTTTTCAACGTCAAACAGTGACGGAGATTTTTACGACAATCAACAAAGCTACGCTTATGACGAGTGCATAATTTTCAGACCTGACAACGCAACTTATAAAAATGGCGAAGAATGGCGCGTAGAGGTTTCCGGGCTCACTCGCAAGAATGGAGCCTCTGGAAATATTACCTATAATGTAAAGTTTTCATCTTCTGCAACTCCATATGAGGGCGGAAAGCCTTCTTCGCAATCCTACACTCGAACAGAAAAAAAAGATGATGGCGCTGGTTGTAATACTGGTTTTGGATTTTGTGTATTTTCTATTTTAATTTTGGGAATCCCACGCGTAAAAAAATTCAATCGCGTTGGAAAATAAAAAAATTTTTCAGGAGGTTAGTTTTTACTATGAAAAAAAGTATCGTAGTATTAGCAGCAGTTGTTTTCGCTATTTCAGCAGTCGCGGCTTTCGCGGCCACAGATGCACTCGTCGGAGCTTGCATTTATAAGTTCGATGACACGTTCATGACCGGCGTCCGTAACGCAATGCGCGCAGAGATGGAACGTCAGGGCGGCGAGCTTGAGATCGTTGACTCGCAGAACCGTCAGCCTATGCAGAATGACCAAGTTGACGCTTACATCTCCAAAGGCTCAAACGCTCTCATCGTCAACCCCGTTGACCGTACAGCAGCCGAGCCCCTCATGAACAAAGCCAAGGCCGAAGGTCTTCCGATCGTTTTCATTAACCGCGAGCCTTATGCCGAAGTCATGAACGCTTACGACAAAATTTGGTATGTCGGAGCAAAAGCTGAAGAGTCCGGCACACAGTCAGGCCAGATTATCGTTGACTACTTCAAATCACACCCCGAAGCCGACAAGAACAAAGACGGCAAAATTCAGTACATCATGCTTCGCGGCGAACAGGGACATCAGGACGCAGTCCTTCGTACAGAGTACTCAACGCAGGCAATGAAAGACGGCGGCTTTGAGATCGTCGAGCTTGGCAGCGACACAGCAAACTGGGACAAAGTTCAGGCTACTGACAAGATGAAGGGCTTTATCTCCGCGGTCGGCGTTGACAACATCGAAGCAGTACTTGCGAACAACGACGATATGGCACTCGGCGCAATCGAGGCTCTTAAAGCTGAAGGCTACAACCTCGGCGACGCTTCAAAGTATGTTCCTGTCGTTGGTGTTGACGCTACAGCCCCGGCACTTGAGGCTATGAGCAAAGGTGAAATGCTTGGAACAGTTCTTAACGACGCTGATAACCAGGGCTTCGCGGCTGTGAAAGTCGCAGTCGTTGCAGCAGACGGCGGAGCAGTAACCGAAGAGTCAATCGGCTACAAGATCACCGATGGCAAATACATCTGGATCCCCTACAGACCCGTTACTGTTGAAAATTACAAAGAGTTCATGAAATAGAATTTTGAAATTTAATGCCCCCGTTGAAATATAAAAATTTTGGCGGGGGTTTTTAATTGTAGAACGAGAGGTGAAATTTTCTTGCGTAAAAATTTTTTATTCACATTAACTTTTCTTTTAATTCTTTCTTTTTCAGTTGTAGCTCATGCAGACGAAATTAAAATCGGCGCGTGCGTTTATAGATTTAACGATGCTTTCATGCTTCGCTTCAGAAACGCAATGAGCGCGGAAACTGAAAAGCTTGGCGCAAAAATTGAAATCGTTGACGGTCGCGACGACCAAACGACTCAGAACGAACAAATTGACAATTTCATCACGGCGGGCGTGAACGTCTTAATAATTAACCCCGTTGATAGAATGGCCTCCCAGCCGATGATCGACAAGGCAAAGGCCGCAAATATTCCCGTCGTGTTCATCAACCGTGAGCCGACTCAAGAAATGTTAGCTTCATACGAGAAAGCTTATTACGTCGGAGCGAAGGCCGAAGAGTCAGGCACGGAAGCCGGAGAATTAATCGCGGAATATTTCAAAGCGCACCCCGAAGCCGATAAAAATCACGACGGCAAACTTCAATTTGTTTTATTAAAAGGCCAGAACGGACATCAGGATATGATTTTGCGTTCTAAGTATTCCGTCGAAGCTATCAAAAACGCTGGTATCGAGCCTGTAGAACTTGCAAGCGCGATCGCCAATTGGGACAAATTGCAGGCTATGCAGATCATGAACGCTTTCACGATGGCGCTTGGCCCGGAAAATATCGAAGCCGTTATCGCGAATAATGACGAAATGGCGCTCGGTGCTATCGAAGCATTAAAGAACAGCGACTATAACAAAGGCGACAAAGATTTTTATATTCCTGTCGTCGGAGTTGACGCGAACGCTTCCGCGCTTGACGCTATGGACAAAGGCGAAATGCTCGGGACGGTCTTGAATGATGCTGACAATCAGGGCACAGCCGCTGCGAGATTGGCGAATGCTCTCGCGTCCGGCAAAGAGATTAAATCAATCGGCTACGAAATTACAGATAATAAATATATCTGGATTCCTTATCAAAAAGTAACGAGAGGTGAGAACAAGTGAGCGAGTATTTACTCGAAATGAAAAACATCACGAAGGTTTTCCCGGGCGTTAAGGCTCTCGACAATGTTAATCTAAACGTCAGAGCCGGAACTGTTCATGCTCTAATGGGCGAGAACGGCGCAGGAAAATCTACGTTAATGAAATGTCTTTTCGGAATTTACAATCCCGACGGCGGAGAAATTTTCCTTGAAGGCAAGAAAGCTAACATTCATTCAGCACGTCAAGCAATGGATCAGGGTATCGCAATGGTTCATCAGGAACTTCACCCGATCCGCTTCCGTTCCGTTATGGAGAATGTTTACTTGGGACGCTTCCCCGG
>CAJORD010000287.1 GCA_905236605.1 uncultured Synergistales bacterium
ATCTGAGTTTAGACCGTATGGTGGAAAGGCAGTCCGGCTTATTAAAACAGCTGGAAGCACGCGACTTTAGTCGTGTGAGGCTTCACACAGAAGCGATGGCGCAGGAATTAAGCTCGCGATATTTCGGGCGCGAACTTCCTCATAAATTCAAGCTGGGCGTTACGGGCTGTCAAAATAATTGCCTCAAAGCCGAAGAGAACGACTTAGGAATTAAAGGCGGCCTTGCTGTCAAATGGCTCGAAGAAAAATGTATATCTTGCGGAGTCTGTGAAAAGTCTTGCAGAAACGGCGCGATAAAAATTTCTGACGGCAAAATTAATATCGACTACGACAAATGCAACAACTGCGGCCGATGTGCTTTCACGTGTCCGGCTGATGCCTACGAAACAACCGAAGGCTATTTTATTTATTTCGGCGGCCTCTTTGGAAACACAATTAACAAAGGCAAGCCTTTAGTTCCGTTTATTGCAGATCGCGAGACGGTTTTAAGAGTTTGCGACGCCGCCATAAAATTTTTTAAGGACAACGCCAAGCCCGGCGAACGTTTCAAATTTACGATTGACAGAGTTGGCGAAGATGCATTAAGAGCGAAAATTATGGAGGCGTATAATGGCTGATAGAGAAATAAAATTTGATGCTCAAGTCGATATTACCGATGTCGTTTGCCCTGTAACGTTAGTGAAAGCTAAAGTAGCTCTCGAAGAACTGGACGCCGGGCAAATTTTGTGTATTCGTATGAACGACGGAGAACCAGTTCAAAACGTTCCACGAAGTATTAAAGACGAAGGCCATCAAATATTAAAACTCTTAAGAAATGACGACGGTACTTATAACTTGTTCGTCAGAAAATTGGAGGATTAATTTTTTATGCGGCAATTCATTATCACAGGCATGACTTGTTCGGCGTGTAGTGCTCGCGTCGAAAGAGTTGTGAAAAAATTACCCGGCGTCGACTCTTGCGCGGTCAGTCTCTTAACGAACTCGATGAACGTCGAAGGCCCTGCGTCAGATTCTGAAATTATCGCGGCGGTCGTCAAAGCCGGTTATGGTGCAAAAGTCAAAGACGCTGAAACAAAATCAAAATCTTTGACGCAGGACGAAGAATTATTAGAAGACCACGATACGCCGGTTTTGAAAAAGCGTTTGATTTATTCGGTCGGATTTTTGCTCGTTCTGCTTTACATGTCTATGGGCCACATGATGTGGAATTTTCCTTTGCCGGCTTTCATGGAAAATAATCACGTGATGATGGGAATAATTCAGCTTCTTCTAGCTGCGATTATCATGGTCATAAATCAAAAATTTTTCATCAACGGCTTCAGAAATTTATTACACGCGGCTCCCAACATGGATACGCTTGTCGCGCTTGGCTCGGCGGCGTCGTTCGCTTATAGTACGTGGGCTTTACTCGCAATGACGCAGGCGCAGTTAGTCGGTGACTCTCAAGCCGTGCTTGGCTACATGAACGAATTTTATTTTGAAACCGCCGCAATGATTTTAACGTTGATAACGATCGGAAAGATGCTTGAGGCTCGTTCTAAAGGCAAAACGACAGACGCATTAAAAGGCCTGATGAAACTTTCTCCCAAGACTGCAACAATTATTGAAAACGGTGTGGAAAAAGTCGTGCCCGTCGAAAATCTTAGAAGAGGCGATGTCTTTGTAGTTCGTCCGGGCGAAAATATTCCCGTTGACGGAATAATAATCGAAGGTTCAAGCGCTGTGAACGAATCAGCTTTAACCGGCGAAAGTATTCCCGTCGATAAGGCGCAGGGTGATACGGTTTCAGCAGCTACGATTAATCAATCTGGTTTTATAAAGTGCGAGGCCGTTCGAGTTGGTGAAGATACGACGCTTTCACAAATTATAAAGATGGTCAGCGACGCAGCGACAACAAAAGCACCGATAGCAAAAATCGCGGACAAAGTCTGCGGAATTTTCGTTCCGGCCGTCATCTCAATCGCGATAATCACGATTATAATTTGGCTCCTGCTTGGCAAAAATTTTGGTGCAGCTCTATATTATGGAATCGCCGTGCTTGTCATCAGTTGCCCTTGTGCTCTTGGCCTTGCTACGCCAGTCGCTATTATGGTCGGCAATGGGATCGGAGCTAAAAACGGAATTTTATTCAAGAACGCCGTTTCACTCGAAGAGACAGGGAAAATTAAAATTGTCGCCCTCGACAAGACCGGGACCGTAACAGCAGGCGAACCCGAAGTTACGGACGTCATACCTGCGGGGGGATTTAGCGAAACGGATTTATTAAAGCTCGCCTATTCTCTCGAAACTAAGAGCGAACACCCCTTAGCGCGTGCCATCGTCAGTAAAGCCGAAGCCATGAAATTAAAATCAGATGACGTTTCTGACTTTCAGGCCCTCGCCGGTAACGGTTTAACCGCAAAAATCGAAAATAAAAATTTAATTGGCGGCAGTCTAAAGTTCATAAGTTCAAAAATTTCTATTTCTGATGAAATTAATCGCAGGGCCGAAACTCTCGCAGAAGAAGGCAAAACGCCGTTACTCTTCGCAAGTGATGATAAACTCGCCGGGATTATCGCAGTAGCTGACGTCATTAAGCCCGATAGCGTTCAGGCCGTCAAAGAACTTCAAGATATGAATATCCGCGTCATAATGTTGACCGGCGACAACGAGCGCACAGCTAAGGCCATAGGCGCACAATCGGGAATTAGCGAAGTCGTTGCGGGAGTGTTGCCTGACGGTAAAGAAAGCATAATTCGCAATCTCAAAAACGAAGGCCGCACGGCCATGATAGGCGACGGCATAAACGATGCTCCGGCTTTGACGCGTGCCGACATTGGAATAGCGATAGGCGCCGGAACTGATATAGCGATTGACGCAGCCGACGTCGTTTTAATGAAAAACAGTTTGCTTGACGTCCCTGCGGCAATTCGTTTAAGCCGCGCGACTTTGCGAAACATTCATCAAAATTTATTCTGGGCGTTCTTCTATAACGTCGTAGGGATTCCGATCGCTGCGGGCGTGTTTGCTTCGGTCTTAGGCTGGCAGCTTAATCCGACGTTTGGTGCGGCGGCGATGAGCCTTTCAAGTTTCTGTGTCGTAACGAACGCTTTGAGATTAAATTTTTTCAAAGTTCACGATAAGAAAGGAAATTCATCATGGGCATCAATGATAAATCCAAGATACTGAAAGATTATATAAAGTCGCTGGGAAGTGTCGCAGTAGCGTTTTCGGGCGGCGTGGATTCAACTTTGCTGTTAAAAATCGCGCACGACGTTTTAGGCGATAAGGCTGTAGCCGTTACGGCTTCGTCGGCGTCGTTTCCTGAAAGAGAGCTTAACGAATCAAAAAATTTTTGTGTCGAAAATAAAATCAAGCAAATAATAATTCATTCGGACGAGCTTAATATTCCGGGCTTCAAAGAAAATCCGAAAAATCGCTGCTACTTATGTAAAAAAGATTTATTCACGCAAATTTTGACAAAGGCTCGCGAAAATAATCTTGCGTTCGTTATCGAAGGCTCTAATCTTGACGACTTAGGCGACTACAGGCCGGGGCTTCAAGCGATTGAAGAACTTGAAATTAAAAGTCCGTTGCGCGCCGCAGGATTTTCAAAGTCGGACGTTCGTCAGCTCTCTTGGGAGTTGGGGCTGCCTACGTGGGATAAGCCTTCGTTTGCGTGTCTTGCGTCAAGATTTGTTTACGGCGAAACGATTACAGAAAAAAAATTAAAGATGGTCGAGCAAGCCGAGGAGTTATTAATTAATCTTGGCTTCCGTCAAGTGCGCGTCAGAATCCATGGCGACATAGCAAGAATCGAAATTAATCCGGAAGATTTTTCAAAAATAATTCAGGACGACACGCGGACAAAAATTTATGACGCGCTAAAAAATTTCGGTTTCTCATATGTTGCTCTCGATTTAAGAGGCTATCGCACAGGAAGCATGAACGAAGTTATCAAATAAAAATTCTTTCACATAATCTTAACTTCTGGACAAATTGTCCAGAAGTTATTTTTTAATTTCATAATCGCAATAATCCGAAAATTAATTAAAAACAGCGACATAAATCGAAAAACGCAGGAGGCAAATTTTTTATCATGATGATAAACACTAGCAACACAGTTAGAATGGCATATAACGCCCTCAATGCGAACACAAAGGCTATGGAGGACACGGCTCGCGCTCTCTCAACAGGACTAAAAAGCGCTCATGCCGCCGACGACGCCGCAGGTTTTGCAATGGGGCTGAATATTTCCGCGCAAATTGCCGGAGTCGATCGCGCAATCAGAAATTCACAGGACGGGATCTCTATGTTGCAGACCGCCGAAGGTGCTTTAAATCAAATTAACTCGATGCTTCAACGAATGCGAGAACTTGCTGTTCAGTCGGCGAATGATAGTCTCACGACGCAAGACAGGAGTTATATAGAGCTCGAAATTTCAGAGCTTCGCGAAAATATTAACAACGTCGCTTCAAACACGACTTTTAATAACAAACGACTTCTTGACGGCAGCTCCTCGGCCATCTGGTCATCTAACGACATGAAAACTTCTTTAAGCGTCAGCGGCGCGGTTACGACGATTGACCAGTTCGGACAAAAGAAAGCCGTGGGCGGTAATTACAGAATCGAAATTTCGGCCAAGAGCGGCAAAGCTGAAGCTCAAAAATCGAATCTCTTTGAGCTAGAAATCTCCGAAGAGTATTTGAGCGAAGAGATAGCCACGAATGGCGAGACTGTTCACATTATGCGAACTCGTCAACGTGAAGCACGATTAAGCGACATGACCGCTTTCAAAGACAACAGCGGGGCTTTTATCTTCAATGAGCCGCAAAAACTTCAAATTATTCAAGGCGATGGCAAAACCGCGGAAGTAGTTTTGTACGCAGAAGACACTTTGTCGGACGTCAGCAAAAAAATTAATGACGCTATAGCCGACGACTTAGGACAAGTTAGTTATGTCGATAATCGCGAAAATTTTTGTTCAATCGCTAGCGGCGCCGAAGGAACTTCCGAATCCGTGAGAAAAGAATTTTATGAACACAGCCGCGTATATTTGCGCGACATTGACAGCACTAGCCCGACTTACGGACAGTTAATTTTGAATAAATTTGGAACGCCCCAAGAAATCACCGCGGCCGATTATGGAAATTATACAAAGGCCGAGTTGGCGGAATTATTTTCTTTTACCGACGAAGTAACGACATCAAAGGCCACTCTCGTAATCAGAAGCGCGATCGCAGGTGCTGACGGCCGCTTGACGTTCACGTCCGAAAATAACGATTTAATAAACGCTCTGAACTTAAATACGATTCAAGAAGCCGAAGATAATATTTTTTCCGTCTCTGTCTATGACGCTCACACCGGCAAAGCTGTCGTTGATAAAGTCCCGACTGACGGTAACAGAGTTGATGGCATCATCAGCCCGAACATCAGCTTGAACTTTGACGCTATGGCGAACGTTACAGCAAAATGGGACGACGAAACGAAGCGTTATATACTTCAAAACGATTCAACAAATCCGTATAGTACAATCGTTCATATTGACGACCGGAGCACTTCGTTTCAAATTGGCCAAAATTTCGGCGAAGACATTTATATAAACATCGGCGACATGAGAGCAGAAGCTCTTGGCCTCAATAAAATCGACGTTTCAACGCGGGCGCGGGCGTCTGAATCCATAACGCTGCTTGACCAAGCTATTCATCAGGTCGGCTCACAGCGCGCTAAAATCGGAACTTATCAGAACGAACTCGAATATAACGCCAACAGCTTGACGCAAACGAGTCTACATATGCAAGAAGCGGAAAGCCGTTTGAAAGATGCCGACATGGCGCTAGAGTACATGAAATTTATAAAACTCCAGATTTTGAATAATTCAGGAAGTTCAATGCTCGCGCAAGCTAATCAAAACTCGCAAGCAATCATGAACATCTTAAGCGCGTAAAATTTTTATTTTCTAACTCCTCACCTCGTATAACCGCGCGGCAATCTTCACAAAATCACGCGCATAATTTGAAATATAGCTTCCCTTTCTAAACGCTGCGACAAAATCACTCGTTACCCTCGGATTATCGACGCTACCGAAACTGAAAGTTTCAATCTCCGGGACTGGCAAATGCCAACGCAAGTGCGACTCGAATATAAACGAAACTCCCCAGCCCTGTTCAGTTAAAGAAATCACAGCGGGCATGTTGTTCGTAGTGATTGAGTTTTCTAACGAAATATTATTTTTTTTGAGATAAAATCGCGAAATTTGTCCCGTGCGTTGTTCCGGCGACAATAAAATCAAACGTTCGTCTTTTAGCGCGGCTAGTTCGATTCGTTTATTGACAGCAAGATTTTTCACAGGGTGATTCTTGCTCGTGCAGACTAATAATTCTTCTGTCGCGAGTTTGTGATATTCGATATGCGGATTTGATTCATGAGGCTTGCTGTAAAAAGCGAGGTCTATATCACCGTCAAGAAGTTTTTTATCAATCATTGCGCTTGTGCCTTCAAAAATATTAATTTTCACATGCGGATATTTTTTATTAAACGCCGGAAGCGTCTTCGGAAGCATGAAAGTGCAACGCATATTAGGCAAGCCGATATTCAAAATTCCGACGTCACGTTTGATAATGTCGGCTAGTTCTGCGTCAAGATTCGTTTTGCTTTCAAGAATGCTGTGAGCGTATTCAAGATAACGTTCGCCCGCGTAAGTCGGAATATATTTTTTGTCGACGCGCTTAAATAATTTTATTCCTAGCTCGGCTTCAAGATTCATTAAAAATTTACTCAAGCTCGGCTGACTTACAAACAAAGCTTCGGCGGCCTTAGTGATGTTTTGATGTTTTGCGATTGCTACGACGTAGGACAATTCCCTAAAATTCATTTTCAACTATTCCTTTTAACTATAGAAAATTCGCCTAAAAAGTATTTCACATTATAAAACGAAAATGTTATTCTTCGTTCAACAAGAAAAAATTCCACAGAAAAAAACATATACAGGAGGAAATATTGATCATGGCTAAGAAATTGCCAGTAACTATTATGCGCGGCGGCACAAGTAAGGGCGTTTATATTCTCGAAGACGACATGCCTAAAGACAAAAACGAATGGGAGCCATTATTGCTTAGATTAATGGGTAGCCCTGACGCAAAACAAATTGACGGCCTTGGCGGTTCTTATTCCGTTACGAGCAAAGTCGCAATTATTAAAAAATCTGAAAATCCTGAAGCTGATGTCGATTACACATTCGCTCAAGTATCTGTCGATAAGCCACTCGTGAGCTACAAAGGAAACTGCGGAAATATTTCATCGGGCGTCGGACCTTTCGCGATTGAAAAAGGACTTGTAAAAGCTAAAGACGGCGTTACGAGCGTAAGAATTTTCAACACGAACACTCAAAAAATTATCGAAGCTGACGTTCAGACCCCGGGCGGCGAAGTCGAATATTCCGGCGATTTTGCTATAGCAGGCGTACCGGGCACAGCCTCGCCAGTGAAATTAAAATTCGTGAAGCCTTCCGGCACTCTTGGCAAGGGACTTTTACCGACGGGCAACGTCGTTGATGTTCTTGAAGTCCCGGATTTCGGAAAAGTCGAAGTTTCTATAGTTGACGCAGCGAACCCGTTAGTTTTTGTAAAAGCCAAAGATATTGGATTAACCGGCAAAGAACTTCCCGACGAAATCAACGCAAACGCGAAAATGCTCGACCTTCTCGAAAAAATCCGCGGGCTTGCAGCCGTTAAACTTGGCCTTATTGAAGACTACACGCGCTCCGCATGGGACACGCCCGGCATTCCTAAAATGACTTTCGTAGCAGAACCGGAAGATTATAAAACTTCGGACGGCAAAGAAATTTCAAAAAATCAAATCGACCTTCTCTCTCGCATGATGTCAATGCAGAAGCCGCACCCGAGTTACGCAATGACCGGCGCAATGTGCACGGCGGCAGCGGCTGTAACTCCCGGCTCAATCGTTAATCAAGTTTTGGCCCCGAACGCTGACACGCAGTTTATACGAATTGGACACCCCGCAGGAATTTTGGAATGCGGCGCGGATTTCAGACTTGAGAACGGCAGCAACGTTCCCGAAGTCGATGACACTTTTGGATTCAGAACTGCGAATTTGTTAATGGAAGGCGTCGCCACAATCAGAAATTAGGAAATAAAAATAAAAATAAAAATTTATAAATTTTCAGGAGGGTTATAAAAATGTTGCAGGAATATTTACCTATAATCTCGTTGCTTGTTCTCGCTGTAGTCGTAGCGATCGGCTTCATCAAAAAAATTAATCTCGGCTTCTTTGCACTCGGCGCGGCGTTCGTTCTTGGAACTGTCGGCGGCATGAAAGCTAGCCAAATAACTGCGGGCTTCAGTTCTTCGATGTTCGTTACGCTTGTCGGCGTTACGTTTATGTTCGGAATGGCTTCGCAGAACGGGACACTTGATTTATTTTCAAAGAAAGTTGTTGCTCTCGTTGGCAAACATACAGTTTTGATTCCGATTTTGATGTTTTTGCTTTCAGCTTTTATATCAGCCATAGGGCCGGGACACATTGCGGCAGGAATTTTGATGACCACCTTC
>CAJORD010000288.1 GCA_905236605.1 uncultured Synergistales bacterium
GAAATGAATATCGCACAAGTCAGCGACGCAGTCTGGCGCATTGACGATAAAGACAATCCTGAAGAGAGTATCACAATAACGATAAATTCCGATACTGACATCTCGGTTGAATGGAAGGGAATTGCAACAACTCTTTCAGGCACTGACTATGCGGATAGTTATTATTATGAGATTGAAGCGTCATTCCGGAAAGAGTAAACGACTTCTGGACACCTTGTCCAGAAGTTAAAAAATTAAATTTGCAGCATTCTGATATAAGATTAGATTTTTATCCTCGTTTTTTAACGCACTAAGAGCTTTGAAGTTTTCTACGCTGTCTTTTTGGGAACTCCACGGCGAGTCAGTCCCGAAGATAACACGAGAAGCTCCGAAGCTCTTTATTATTTGAGTGAATTTTTCTGCGTTTAACATTTCGCATTCTTTAGAACTTTTATAAAATCCGTCGCCGTTCGGTGTGAAACTTCCGAGTGAAAATGCCGTGTCTATATAAACGCCCTCGTAATCGCAAAAGATTTTTTCGGCTTCGTCCCATGCTTTCCAGCCGCCCATATGAGCTAGAATTATTTTTTTAGGATTTTTAATTTTTTCGAGAGCATTTTTAATTTTTATCGGCATCGCGAAATCATTGCCGGGAAATCCTATATCCCAACCCGCGTGAATTAAAATCGCAAGTTCAAAATCGCAAGCGCATTGAAGAATTTTTATAAATCTTTCGTCGTCAATGCTTACGCCCTGATAGACAGGGTGTAATTTAATTCCCTTAATCCCTGCTGAAAAAATTCGCTTTAATTCTGATTCAAAATTTTCAAAATCCGGGTGCATTGCTCCGAACGAAATTATATTTTTTGCTTCAGAATTTAATTTTATGGCTTTATCATTAATTCCGGGAACTTGTTCGAGACGAGTTGCAACAGGCTGAAGGACAGAATAAGAAACGCCCGACTCCTTCATTGAGAGTTCGAGCGCGCTTAATGTTCCGTCTGTGAATGGCCGCGTATGGCTCTTGGCCTGTAACTTCTCAAGTGCTGACGCGGCAATTCTATCCGGGAATGTGTGAACATGAAAATCAATTATTTTATTAATCATCAGCGAGTGCTTTCGATTGTCTGACCATGACCGTGCGAGTGTAGCAAGAGAACGCGTCTTCAAGGAATTTTTTATCCGGCTTCGGCGTTACGAGGCCCACGACAGGCACAATAATAAATCCAGCAAGCATACAGAAAGCTCCAGCGTTAATCGGCGACTGAAGCATAGGCGGGAAATCCGGGCGAATGAAAATATTTGCTGTCATTACGACGCTTGAAAAAATAAAATTCACCCAGCAGGAAAATTTTGTTACGCCTTTCCAATATAAGCTATACATGAACGGCGCGAGAAACGCTCCAGCTAATGCTCCCCATGACACGCCCATCAACTGCGCTATGAAAGTTACGTTTGATTTATATTGAATCAAAGCTAAAACGACAGAAATAATTATGAAAATCACGATTAAGATACGCATGATTTTTAATTGCTTTTTCTCGTCCATGTCTTTAATAACGTGATCTTTTAATAAATCAAGCGTAAGTGTCGAACTTGACGCAAGCACTAATGATGAAAGAGTTGACATTGAGGCCGATAAAACCAAAATCACGACCACTGCGAGCAAAATATCTGGCAAGCCCGAAAGCATAACCGGGATAACAGAGTCATAGCCTTCAACAGGGACGCCAACGCCGGTGGGGTCAAGTTGTGCCGTGAAAAGTCTTCCGAAGCCGCCAAGGAAATAACAACCGCCCGCAACAACAAGCGCGAACAAAGTTGAAATTACGGTGCCCTTAGTGATGTCGCTCTCGTTTTTAATCGCGTAAAATTTTTGAACCATTTGAGGAAGTCCCCATGTGCCCAAACTCGTTAAAATTACAACGAACATTAAATTAATCGGATCAGGCCCAAAGAACGACGTGAACACGCCCGGTGCCTTTGCAAGTTTTGTTGTTGCGTGAGCGTCAGAAATTTCAGCGAGGCCCGCTAACGCTTCAAAAAGTCCTCCACGTGATGACAACACCGCAACTACTACCGCGCTAATTCCGAAAAGCATAATAATTCCTTGAATGAAATCGTTAATCGCCGTTGCCATATAACCGCCTGCTACAACGTAAATTCCTGTTAAAATCGCCATTGCTATAACGCAAACAGAATAATCAATGCTGAAAGCCATTCCGAAAAGTCGGCTAAGACCGTTATATAAACTCGCAGTATAAGGAATCAAAAATATGAAGCAGATTATCGAAGCAGCAATCTTTAATGAGTTACTCGAAAATCTTTTTCCGAAGAAGTCCGGCATAGTTGCGCTTGAAAGATATTGAGTCATTATTCGAGTACGTCGGCCAAGCACTGCCCACGCCATTAACGAACCGATTATAGCGTTTCCAAGTCCTGCCCACGTTGCCAAAATTCCATAACGCCAACCGAATTGGCCTGCGTAGCCGACAAAGACAACCGCGGAAAAATAACTTGTTCCGTATGCAAAAGCTGTGAGCCACGGTCCGACCGAACGACCTCCAAGAACGAAGCCGTTTACATCAGTTGAATGTTTTCGGCAGTATAAACCGATTCCAAGCATGACGCCGAAGAAGATTAAAACTAGCAAAATTTTTATGAGCATTTTTATTCAGCTCTCCTAAAATAAAATTCTCGCGCAATTTAACGCGGAAATTCTATAAAATCAAGGTGCAAAAAAGATTTATCTGTATGGAATTTCAAGAACATCGAGCAAATTTTTGAAAGTATCTTGACCGTCGCGGCATGTTTCAATTAAAAATCCCTTAGTGTTGTCCCACTCTGAAAGACCGCGATAATA
>CAJORD010000289.1 GCA_905236605.1 uncultured Synergistales bacterium
GGAGGAATTAGCTTGATTGTTTCAAAGTTCGGCGGAAGTATCATGGCCGACGCACAAGGAGTAAAAAGGGCGATCGAAATCGTGAAATCTGATCCCGAGCGTTGCTACGTCATTGCTTCTGCGCCGGGTCAGACTTCTAACAACACCGGTATAACAGACTTGCTCTTTATGAGCCATGCAAGTTTCAACAACTGCGAAGATTATAACGAAATGCTAGAGAAAATCTCGAAGCGTTTCAAAAAAATCATTGACATTCTTGAAATAAATTTTGATCTAGAAGCAGAAATCACAAACTTAAAAAAAGAATTATTCCTCGGTCAAAGCCCGGACTATATCGGCAGTCGCGGCGAATACATAATGGGAAAAATTCTTGCCGCGTCTTTAGGTTGGGATTTTGTTGACGCCTCCGAAATAATTTTCTTTAACAACGACGGAACTTTGAACGAAGCTAAAACGTTTGTAGCTGTTTTCTCTAAACTCAGAACGCTTGAACACGCAGTGATACCCGGATTTTATGGTTCAATGCCTGACGGTAGCGTCAAAACGTTTGCACGAGGCGACGGCGATTCATCAGGAGCGATAGTGGCGCGTGCTCTCCAAGCGGACATGTTCGAGAAATGGAGCGAGACAACAAAAATTTTCAGCGCTGACCCTGATGTAGTTCCTAATCCCGAACTAATTAGAAATATTACATACGATGAAGCGGTTGAGTTAAATTACATTGGTATTCACATTGTAAGAGACAGCGTGATTTTCATGCTGCGAGAAGAGAAAATCCCGATGAAAATTTGCAGCTTGACAGATAATAACGGAATGTTGATAAGTTCAAAACTGCCTGAAAAAATTTCTCGTAGCGTAGCAGCTTGTATCGCAGGACGCAGAAACTTCAACGTTATTCACATAGAGAAGTATGGACTAAATAAATTCTATGGCTTCGGTGAAAAATTGTTCGGACTTTTTGCAAAATATCATGTAGCTTGCGAACATTGTCTTTCAGGAATATACAAAATGTCTATTGTCGTAAAAACTCCAATGTTTGACTTAAGACGTAATGAAATTCTTAGGGACATAGAGCGCGTTATTGACCCTGATTCAATTATGGTCGAAAAAAATTTATCATTAATTGCTATAGTGGGTCATGGAATGGGTACGCTAAAAGGAATGTTTGAAAAAGTTTTCGCAGCTCTTTCAAATGCTGGCGTAAAAGTGCGAATGATAGATCAAGGCTCTGACGAACTAAATATAATTCTTGGAGTTTACGACGAAGATTATGACAGCGCGGTCAAAGCCTTATACATGGAAATGATTTTGAAAGGATAGGTTAGATTTTTATGAAACGTTTAATTTCAATCGTGGCAATAATTTTTGTGTTTGCTGTCCCTGCGTTTGCTTTGAGCGATGCAGAATATTTAAGAATGAAGAAAAATCCTGATTTCGCAGCGGCCGACAAAGAATTAACAAAAGCTTACAATGAAGCGAAAAAAACACTGAGCAAAGAAGAGTTCGCCGAATTTAGAAATGATCAACGCGAATGGATTACAAGAGATCGTGATGTTCGTGCGCAAACTTTTATGGAAGACGGTTATTCAAGAGTTGAGGCATATACTATGGCGACGCTTGAGAGGGCTGAAGGTATTCGCGCAAGACTTTCGGTGATTATTTTGGGGCTAATTGACGTGCGAGACATTGACGACGCTTATTTTGACAACGGAAAAGATTCATACTTGTATTTATCTTTGTATGATTATTCGGGAATGGCTTTTGAGGTATCTTTCAGCGGTCAAGGCGATAAAATAGAACTCACCGGCGTTTATGACTACGATAACAAGAGTTTAGAGGCCAGCGATGGAGATTTGAAAGCAACGTTAAAATTTCTTGATGAAGATACTGTAAGAGTGAAAGTCAACAGCCCTTTCAAACGAGCTTTCAGTGTTAATCCGGAAGGAACTTATAAAAGACATTACGGAAAATAATTTTTAATCTCGAAAATATGCTTTCTTGCCGACATGATACTATAATTCATTATGATTGACATTAAAAATTTGAATTTATCATTCGGCGAAAAAGTCATCTTCAAAAATTTGGATCTCCGAGTAACGGACAGTGCACGCCTCGGCATAGTCGGCCCCAATGGCGCTGGCAAAACTACTTTGCTTCGCGTTCTGATGAATGAAACTGAACACGACGGCGGCAGCATCGAGCGTTCAAAAAATTTATCTCTCGGTTATCTTCCGCAGGATTTGATTGAGCTTGAGCCAGTGCCGCTTATGCAGTATCTAAAAGACAAAGCCGGAATCGCCGCAATCGAAAAAAAATTGCGCGACGTCGAAGAAAAATTATCAGTAACTCAAGAAAATCATGACGAATTATTAAACGAGCATTCACGCTTAGAACGACGCTTTGAAAATTCCGGCGGCTTTGCTTTCGAGGCGATGGCTATGAAAGTTCTTCACGGTCTTGGCTTCAAACGAAACGACGAAATTAAAAATTGTCGCGACTTCTCCGGCGGCTGGAAAATGAGAATTGCTATGGCCGCATTGCTGTTATCATCGCCGGACGTCTTATTATTAGATGAACCGACAAATCATCTTGACACAGAAAGTATGGAATGGCTTGAAGGTTGGCTTCGGACTCATCGCGGCGCGGTTGTGGCTGTGTCGCATGACCAAAGATTTTTGGAAAATACTGTCAATAGCATCGCAGAACTTGAACACGGAATTATAAATTTTTATCCGTTCGGCTATGATGAGTATGTCGAAGTCAAAGCGCAAAATCAAGAATTGCTCGAAAAAGCTTACGCTCGTCAACAAACTGAAATTCACAAAATTGAATCTTTTATTACGCGATTTAGATACAAGGCTACGAAGGCCGCGCAAGTTCAAAGCCGCGTAAAACAACTTGAAAAAATTGAACGTATAGAACTCGCTGCCGGCTCAAAGACCGTCAAAATAAAAATCCCTGAAGCACCGCCAAGCGGTTGGGAAGTTTTGAAAGTTTCTGAACTTGCAAAGACCTACGGCGATTTAAAAGTTTTTGAAAACGTCAGCTTCATTATAAATCGCGGCGAACGAGTTGCGCTCGTCGGTGTCAATGGCGCGGGCAAGTCTACGTTACTGCGACTTCTAAGTATGAACGAAGCTCCCACGGCCGGAAATATAAAACTCGGTCATAACGTCAAGTTCGCTTATTACTCGCAAGAAAGCGCGATGAATATAAATTACTCCAACACCGTTTGGGAAGAAGCTCGCTCTGTTTCTTCTAAATTAAACGACGTCGAACGAAGAAATTTATTAGGCGCGTTTTTATTTTCCGGCGACGAGATTTATAAATCGGCTGCGATTTTGTCCGGCGGCGAAAAAGCCCGGCTCGCTCTTTATAAATTGATGCTCGAAGAAACAAATTTTTTAATTCTCGACGAACCGACTAACCATCTTGACCACGATACGCGCGAGATAGTTGAACGCGCTTTGATGAAGTACCAAGGGACTTTGTTAATTGTTTCTCACGATAGACATTTTCTTGACGCTCTGGCCGAACGAGTTTTAGAAATTCGCGACGGCGTTTTATATGACTACCCGGGAAATTATTCTTGGTTTTTGGATAAGCGCGAAGAAAATCAAAATCTCAATGCCGCGTCAGAATCTTCTAATTCAAAATCACGTCCTGAAATTCGTGAACGTAAAAACAAAATTGAAAATTCCAACAAGCAAGAGATAAAAGAAATTAAAAAGTTAATTTCACAATGTGAGAAAAAAATTTCTGATTCAGAAGCGCGACTTAATGAAATCGATTCGGCTTTGTGCGACCCTGCTACGCTATCGGACTCAACGAAAATTAAAAATCTTATGATTGAACGCGGCAATCTCGATAAAGAAATTCAAGATTTATATTCACAGTGGGAAATTTTGGGTGAAAAGCTTGAATCACTCAATTAATTTTTTTGAACGACTTTCAGAAATCATAAATCAAAAACAAGACGCTCGCGTCTCAAAATTAATTTTAGGTTGGCACGCAAGTTTTATTTCTGCGTCGGACGGACGCGCCGGAGTCGGTTTTGTTCCAGACTCACGAATTGAACCGCATACCGCCCGCGCCGTTCACACGGAAGAATTATTGAACGCGTCATTAAAAAAATTAGCCGCACTTTACGTTTCGCCATTTCCACAAGAGTTTGCCGCAGCTAGTGCAGCGTGTTCGGCCTTAGTTCCGTTTGACAGCTCCGGAGGCTTGCCGCTCGATGCGGTGATGACATGCGCGCGGTCTGACAAAGTCGCAGTGCTTGGCTACGAACGCGATTTGCTGCCGTTTATGAGCGATTGGGGCTGGCGATTCGCGATTTTCGATGACCGTTTCGCGGGGCGTCAAAATTGTTTTCCGCAGTGTGAATTTTCGCGCGGAGTTCGTGAAGCAGAATGGGTTTGGCTTTCTCCGGAGGCAATTCGCGACCGTTGGTTGTTATCTACTCAAAACATTTTGCGCGAAAAGAAGGGCTGTTTTCTTCAAGGGCCGGGCATTCCGGCGACACCGGAAATTTTTTTTGAAGTCGGTGTTAATCATCTTGTCGTCCCGACGCTGACGGGCGATAAAGCTGAAATTGAAGCTCACGTTTCGGCCGGAGGGAGCGCGTGGCTATGCAGGGGATTAGATTGGAAAGTTTTTTAGTTTCATGTTGGGGTCATAAAACACGTGCATAACTGAATTTATGTGCTATAATATCACCGTCGTGAGGCAAGAGGGGCTTCACGAAAAATCAAAAACTAAAACGAGCAGTAAATTTAAGAAGGAGGAATTTAAAATGGCAGCAGTAGTTAATAAGGACGTATGTGTAGGTTGTGAGTCATGTGTAGGAGCTTGCCCGGTTTCAGCGATTTCCGTGAACGACGGCAAAGCAGGAGTTGACGCGGGAGCTTGTGTAGATTGTGGCAGCTGCGTTTCGACTTGCCCGGTAAGCGCGATTTCACAATAAGAATTTTTTAATTTAATTTCAGATTTTTACACTGACAGGGTATACTTAAAGCCCTGTCAGTTTTTTATATTTTTATTTAGGAGATTTGAACCGTGAAATTTACTTTGCCTCCAGACACTCCCGAAGGTCAGCGCGACGCTATACAAGCAAATGACAAAATCATAACCGTAGGCGCCGGCGCCGGAACCGGAAAAACTTGGGTACTCACAAGTCGCTATATAAGGCTCTTAGAAGAAAATAAAATTATTCCTGCCGACATTCTAACTTTGACTTTCACTGAAGCAGCCGCCGCGGAAATGAAATCCAGAATTATCGCCCGAATTAATTCAGAACTTTCAAATTTTGACGAGGAACGAAAACGCGAAATTTCTGACGGACTTTCAGACACTTGGATATCGACTATTCACGCATTCGCGGGAAGAATTATTCGTGAGTCAGGTCTGTCGCTCGACATTGACCCTACGGCCGACGTAATCACAGCGCAGCAGGAGCAAGAGTTTTGGGAAGGAATTAAGAACGCAGCCGCCTTTGCAAATTTGCGCGAGCTTGCTCGAACTTACGGCGACAGAGTTTTAAGAGAGAACGCGGAATATCTCGATCAAGATTCTTATTTCACTCACGCCGTTAATAGATGGAACGCAACGAGATTGAGCGACTTCGCACGCGTCGTAGCAGAGCTTCACTCTTCTTCAGGTCATACGTGGGAACAAATGTTAGCTTGGTCAGAAAACGACATTAATGATCTCTTAATTGAAAGAACTCGTCCGGCCGTTGAAGTAATTTTAGCTGACGAATGGCGCGAAGTCTGGAAAATTTTTGAAGAGATTTCGCTGCCTCAAGCTAAAAATCCTGAAGGCCCCGGCGGAAGATTAAATAAATTATTAAATTGGCAAAAATCAAACTCGATTTTAGATATAGAAGCTCTAAAAAATTTTTATCAAGTTATCGTCATTGATGAAGATAAAAAAATCACTGCCAACAAATACGAACCGTTCGCGACGCTTAAACAGATTTTAGGAATGACTTTAGGAAATTGGCGCGAATCTCGTCCGGACTTAATAAAAGAAATTTCTCGAAACTTCGATAAAGAAATTGCCCCGGAAGAATTGCAAATGAGAAAGACGTTATTAAAATTCTGCGCCGTATCTTGGGGAATGTGGGACTTGATGAAACGTCGCCGCGGCCTCTTGTCGTTTACGGACATGATTTTATATGCTAGGAGCGCTATCGATAACGACCCTTCACGAAGAAAATTTACTCACGTTCTTGTCGATGAGTTTCAAGACACAGACCCGCTGCAATTTCAAATGATTGAAGCCTTAATCAAAAATTCTGAAGCTAGTTTGTTTGCCGTGGGCGACCCCAAGCAATCTATTTATAAATTTCGTCATGCCGATCCGTCTTTGTTCGCCGAGACCATTAGCAAGGCCGACAAACGCGTAAATCTTAATGTAAGTTTCAGAACTCGAAAATCTCTCTTAAACAAGATTAATAAAATTTTTGCCTCACTGTGGCGCGACGGTCTTGGAAAATCCGACGTAATGCGAGGACTTAAATATGAAAGCATTGATGCCGTTTCTAAAAATATTTGCCGCAATGACGGCACTATGCCCGATTTCAAAGTAATTCTTGTTGAAAATCAAGAAACTTTAGATGACGCTCGAAAAATTTTGGCCGAAAATCTCGCCGCTGAAATTTTTAATTGGGTCAACGAAGGCCGAACGGTCTGGGACAAAGCGCAAGAAATTATCAGGCCCGTGAAATTTTCAGATTTTTCGATTTTGTTGCGTTCCCGCGGCGTTTACGAAAAAATTGAAGACGCTTTTGAAAAATTTAATATTCCGTTGATTCGCGACCGAAGCGAAGATTTTTTCACGCGCGGCGAAATTGGCGATGTCGTTTGCTTGTTGCGCGCCGCTGCTGATATTGAAGATTCGTTCGCTGTGGCTGGCTGGCTGATGTCGCCGCTTGCAGAAATTCCTGAAGATGACGCTTTGAAAGTCCTGACGCTTAAGTCAAAAGAAAAAAAAGTTATCGACTTAATAAAAGAAAATTTCCCGGATTCTTATTCGCGGCTCGAATATCTCTCAATCGTCGGTGAAAACGAAGGCCCAGCTGGTGTACTTTCAATTTTTGATAAAGACCGTCGTTGGCTGTCGTGTTATCGTGAACAAGACCGCCTGCGAGTCTTAAGAAATTTTCGGTTGGCGTTGTCAATGTCGCGAGCTTTTCAGCAGTCCGGGACTTCTAGCCTGACGGCTTGCGCGGAATGGTTGACGCGTGCGGTGAAGAGTTCAATAAAATTTGAGGAGCCTAAATGGCATGATGAAAATGAAAATGCCGTGCGGCTTGGGACAGTGCACTCATCAAAAGGGCTTGAGTATCCCGTTGCGATTATTTTCGACACTCAAAAATCAAAGAGGGTAGATAACAGACCTTTGCGCCCGTCGCGTGATTTAGGGATTGTGTTTTCAGACCTGCCGGACGAAATTAAAAATGATGAAGTTAGATTGCAGTGTTCAAAATGGGAAACTCTTTTAGCGGACGAAGGCGACTTAGAAGAAGAAACGAGATTATTTTATGTCGCTGCCACGCGTGCACAAGATAGTTTAATTTTTTGCGGCCTAGTCGATAAAAATCAAGAGCCGTATAAAAATTCATGGACGGATTTTTTATTAAAAAATTTGGACGAAAAATTAAAAATTAAAATTGATTTCGCCGAATATGTTGAAATTCCAGAAATTCAAAATCAAAATTCTGAAAATGAAAATCCTTTGACACCCGTCGAGATTATAAAAACTAAAAATTCTTTGCGGCAATTTTCAGCGAGCGCGTTCTCTTTGTTCGAGTGGTGCCCGTTCGCTTGGCGAAGACGCTATCGTCAAGGCCGAACTCTCTCATGGGAACTTGGCGAACGTGAACGAGATTTTGAAACCGATGAAAATTTTATCGGGGGTGCAGACTTAGGGACGCTCACGCACTGGATATTAGCGCGTTGGCCACGAAACGAAAATTTTGAAGCCGAGCTTGAATATTATCTTAATGACCGCGAAATGATTACACGAATTCCGGCGCAGCTCCGAAAAATTTGGCGAAGTCCGAAAACAAAATCAACTCTTAGAGAATGGCTCGGGCGTTTTGCTGCGTCTGCTCTTGGCCAGACTTTGAGAACTCGTGAAGACGTTCAGCGCGAAAAAAAATTTACTCTTCGGCTCGACTCTCATACTGCGCTTGCGGGAGCTATCGACGCGATTTATGAAAATAATTTGATAGACTACAAAATAACCGCGATCGATAATGCACCGTCAGGACTTTATGAATCACAGTTGGACTTTTACGCGCTTGTCGCTCATGAGCTAACCGGCCATGACGAAATTAAAACTACGACAGCGTTTTTGCGCGAAGGAATTTTCAAAGAGCGAGTTTGTAAAAATTTTGACGAAATTAAATCACGGGTGTTAAATGCCGCCGAAAATTGCGCGTCAGGAAGTTTGAAACCAAGTTTAGAGCATTGCGCGGCATGTCCATTTAAGAAAGGTTGTGCTTATCATGGATAAGACTGAAAATTTTAAAACAGAGCAGCATAAAGAGCTTCACAAAGAGCTTCATCGAGAATTTTATTTAACGTGCGAAAAATATTTTATCTTTGAACTTCTGACAATCGCCGCCGGCATGATGGGGCTTTACACTTACAATCTTCGAGGCGGAGTCTTCAGCAACGCTCAAACCGGCAACATCGTAAAAATGGCAATGTCGATCGGCAGCGGCGAAATTAAAGAGGGCCTCTTCGATTTAGTTCCGTTCTCGGCATACATAATAGGAACGATAATTTCTGAAATTTTGCCGGAGAAAGTCCGACATTCGCATTTTATTCGTTGGGACACGCTGCTAGTAGGGATTGAGATAATCACGCTTTTCATTTTGGGATTTGTCCCGCTGACGTGGCCGGACCAAATCGCGCAGATAGTCATAAGTTTTCTTTGTTCGATGCAGTTTAACACGTTCAGGCAGGCCGAAGGCATTCCAATGGCAACAACGTTCATAACAAATCACGTTCGACAGATCGGCGTCAGCTTAGCGCGGATAATCCGACATCATGAGCAAGAAGCCGAAGCTCGCAAAAAATGTTCTAAGCACGCAAGAATAATTTTAGCGTTCTTCTTAGGAGGGACCATGATGACTTTCGTTTGTAATTACTTCGGTGAAAAAAGTATTTGGCTGGCGATCTTGCCGCTTATATTGTGTTTCGTGTTCTTGCTGCGTTCGGATCTGATTTACGAGAAGGCAATGTTAGATCTGAAACCGCACGGACATTAAAGGCAAGCAGGAGTTAAGAATTAGGAAGTAGAAAGTAAAGTTCTATTTCCTAATTTTTTTAGAACACATCGTTTGAATCTGAATAAACTGGAATCCTACAAAGCTCTTTGAACCCAAAATTTTTATAAAACGGAAGCCCCATAGGCGTCGCTTGAAGCAAAATTTTTTTGCCGTTCGATAATTTACAAATTTCTTTCAACATCGCGTTTGCTACTCCGCGTCGGCGCATTTCCGGGACCGTCGCAACATAATAAACTCCCGTCGAGTCAGGCTCATTGACTAACATAAAAGTGCCGTCGTAATTTTCGCCGGTCTTGTGAGCATGAAGAGAAAATTCCGGCGCGTCATTAAAATTTCTCACGAGAGCAAAATAATTTGCAGGGACGTCGTCAACTCCTCCTCCGAAGCCGTGCCACGCAGTTTGCGCCCAGTCGTCAGGATTTAATTTTTGAAATTCTGGAATCGAATCTGATTTTTCTGGCTCATAAATCATTCCCGTTAAACTCCCTGCGTAAAGCAGGCCGGCATCTTCAAGAAATTTTTCGCCGCCGTCATACAAAGGCCACATGAAAGAAATTTTTTCGTCCTTGAAAAATTTTATGACGCTCTCAACAATTGAGGAATCTTTCACGCGTTCAGGATAATAAACCCAACTTTCAATATCGCAGCCCGTCGAAACACAGAAGCCGTCTTTGTCCCCAAGCGTGATACTTTTGCTGACGGACAAATTTTTTAAGCGCGTTAAGAAAAATCCAAGTTCTTCCCACGTTATATTCACGTTAAAACACCTCTGGCAATCCGCATAATAAAACTAAATTTTTAATCTCCGGAACAAATTCGCCGTCTATTCTTTCGAGTTCGGAATTTTTGTAGCCCTTGGCCCGAATTTCATCGAGAGAATTTTTTAATTTTTTCAAATCCGCGCTTAGTTCGTCGGTCGTGGCACTTGCCCCCGATTGAAGCTCAAGGAGTTTCGCTTGCGCGTTTTCTTTGTCGGCGTTCAGTTCCAAGTCCTCTTGAGTAAGCTCGCGCAACTTCGTTTGAAGTTCTCGACGTTCTTCCGGCGTCAGACATGCGGCAGCGTAGTCGTCTTCGTTACGGAATCCCAAAGTCAATAATTTTTTGCCAAAATTAATTTCATAGCGTTGAAGTTCTTCACGGCCCTTGGCCATTTCCGTTTCTACTCCGTGAATTTCAGTTAAAATCCTGTCGAGGTTCAAAGCGCGTTCATTTTTGGTCTCGCGACGTTCGCTTAATCGCGTGCGAAGCTCTTCGACGTTTGAATTCATTCTTGCAATTTCATCATCAGGAACTTTTGACGCGAAAATTACAATTCGCTGCTGTTGCACGCTGTCGCGCTCGGCCTCTGTGGCTTTAACTCGGCTCTGTAGCTCATCACGCTTCACGCGCAAAGACTCTGCATTTTTCTTTAGCCTCACCATTTTAGAATTTGCCGCTGAAAGTTCGTGTTCAAGGACATCACTGCGCTTTGCGTTGTCGGTCCATTCGTTCATTCGTTTTTCGAGAGCTTCAACGACTTGGCCGGGGTTCTTGTCGGGAACGGATTTATAACCGTAAGGCATAATCTGTGAAATTAATTCGCGTTTCAGAGTTGCGACGGTCTCTTCTTGAGTTTTGAACTCGCCTGCGATTTGTTCTTCGTGAGTTTTAGAATTTTGCAAACTGAACAGCGCCTCTTGATACGAATGAGAGGCGGCCTCGCGTTTCTCACGAATTGCTTCTAGCTCCTCGCTTGCGGACTTCATGTCGGCTTCGGCGGCTTCAGCGGCTTCGGCGTTATTGCGAGCAAGTTGGAGAGCGTCGCGGGCCTTTTGTCGCGCCTTGTCGATTTCTTCAAATGGCGAAATTCCTTGACTGAAGCTCAAACCTAGCACAGAAACGCGAGAAGCGATTTCAGCTTTAAGTTCGTTAATTTGAGTTTTCAATTCTGCTTCGTCATTAGACACGGAAGAAAATTCTTCGCCTAATTTTCCCACGCGAGCCTGACGCGCTGCAAGTTCATCATGAAGTTTTTCAAGCGCTCTTTGAGTGTCGTAAAGCTGCCTGTGAATTTCTTCAGGGTCTGGAATTGCTGCGCCTGAAACATAAGGGTGAGAGATTGAGCCGCACAACGGACAAGGCAAACCGTCCTGCAAAAGTTCGCGGAC
>CAJORD010000290.1 GCA_905236605.1 uncultured Synergistales bacterium
CCACAAAAATTTTTTCAAAGGAGACATTATTTTAATATGTTACGAAAATTGAATATTACTGGTAAACTCTCCGTAGGCTTCGGCATAGTGCTTTTACTTTTCGGCGTTGCTGTCTTTTTAAGCTGGACAAGTCTTTCCGCCGTTCAATCAGATATGAGCTTTCAAAAAAGTGTAGCGGCACAACTTGAAAATAATTACGATCTTTCCGATGCAGTAGTTTCTTATCGTGTCAACGTCCGTAATTTGAAATTCACAGAAAAAGATGAAGACGGCGAGGCGGCTCTTAATGAAGTTGTGAGAATCCGCAAGGACATTGAAGGCGGCAAAAAACTTTATGAAGGTGATAAAAGACTTCTTAGCCTCTCTACCCTTCCCGAAACGGAAAAAGTTTTGAACACAAGCGTGGCAACATTTAACAAGATAATCGCGATGGTTAAGGCCAAGCGCGCAACTGTCGCAAAATTTATTGAAGAATCGAATCAAATGTCCAAGATATTAGCGGGGATTGTTGATGCTCGTTATGACTTAGCACGCAACGATCACAAAAAGGATCCTGAAAATTTTGACTTCGAGCGCGCTCTAGTTCGGATTAAAGAATACGAAACAATGAAGAATGAATTTTCGCTACTTATGGAAAATTATTACATTGCAGCATTAAATCGCGATATTAGAGGAATGAACAATCTTGTCAATCAGTTCAAAAATCTTCAGAACCAATATAATACTTCTTATGAAACTTCAAAAGTTCAAGCAATTAAAGATCTGCTTCTTCCTGCGATTAATGCTTTCAAACCTCTTGAAAACACTCTCAGTGATGTTGTAACGACTTTCTCGCAGTTCGACCCGATGTTCGATCAGTTCTTCAAAGAATGTGCGGTCCTTCAAGAAAGGTCAGATGCCTTAATTCAGGCTTGTATCAGAAGAACAAATTTGCTCTCGACTTCGAGCTATGACGCTATCGGAAACTCGATAATGTTGATGATAGCTCTCGCCGCTGTTGCTGTAGTTGTTGGCCTCGGTATCGCGTTCTTTATTGCGAAGTCAATTTCTAAACCGCTTGGCCGTGTTGTTGAACTCGTAACGGAAGCACGCGACGGCGATATGTCAATCGTTCGTGGTGATTTTCATTATGAAGGTAAAGACGAGCTTAATAACCTCGGCGATGCTCTTTCAGAAATGTTTGTTTCATTGCGAACAGCGATCAGCGAAATTCGAGATAACGCAAATTCTTCGACCGAGAAGGCCGCGACTATGCACACAGACGCATCGGCAAACCTTCACGGAGCTAACGACGTTCGCCAAGCTGTTGCAAATGTCGTAAAACTCATGGAATCAAATTCATCGTCGCTTCAAGAAAGTAACGCGGGCACTGAAGAGATGTCCGCAGCGTCAATGACTTCGGCTCAAGCTGCGACAGACTGCGCCGAGTTTATCTCAAACGTTACTCAAGTTGCTAACACTGCGACTCAAACGGTTCAAGACGCTATAGCAAACATGGCAATTCTTCAGACTAAGACCGACGAAAGCGGTGAGAAACTTCAAGGCCTCGTCGATTCTGTTGACAAGATTAGCGAGTTCATCGGCGTTATAACGTCCATTGCTGACCAAACAAACTTGTTAGCGTTGAACGCGGCCATCGAAGCAGCTCGTGCAGGTGAAGCAGGCAGAGGCTTTGCAGTTGTCGCCGAGAGTGTCAGGAAACTCGCAGAGGAATCAGGACGCGCGGCCGACAGTGTTCGCGGCTTAATGGGAGATCTTCAAGACGGTGCGCGTAACACTAAGACAGCTAGTGATGAAACAGCTACTTTGCTCGTTCAGACCGTCGAGAAGGCCAATGAAGCGAAAGATTCTCTCGCCAGTGCTATGGGACAGATCGACCAAGCTAACGACAGAATCCAAAATATCGCGGCCGTAGCTCAAGAGCAGGCAGCGTCAAGCCGTGAAATCGCTCAAGGGATTGACAACGTAACGAAGGCGACGACGGAAATTCTTGACCATCTTGAAGGCATTAAGAACTCCATGGACGAAACGGCGGTTGTAGCTGAACGCGCGGCGAGAATTTCAGACGAACAGACACAACTTGCTCAAGACCTCCGCGATTCGCTCTCTATGTTCAATATTGGGGACGACGACGGAAAAAGCAAAACTAAAAAAGCCTCGAAGGCAGCCGCGCAACTTCCCGCCAAAGCTTCTGACGCTAAAAAATAAAAATTTTCGTTTATAAAGTCAAAATTAAAATCTTCTCTGTCATAATGGCGGAGAAGATTTTTTTATTATTTGCTATCATATAAAAACTTTTCTTCAATATCCCGAAACTTTTAAAATTTTAAGGAGCAATAATTTTTTCAAGGGAGATTATCCGCGTAATCATGTTAAAAAATTTTAAAATCACTGCAAAATTAGGAATCGGTTTTGGCCTTGTGCTTGTTCTATTCGCTGTTGCTGTCTTCTTCAGTTGGACTAGCATATCGGCCGTGCAACAAGACATTAATTTTGTTTCAAACGTCGTGCGCGCCATGACGACCGCAAACACTATGAACGATACTGTTGCTTGAATTCGTGCAGGCATTCGCGATCTTCGCTTTTCTGAAAGCGACAGCGATATTGAAAATCTACAAGGCTATATCGCTCAATTAGCCAAGGAACTTGAAGACGCCAAAAAACTTTATGCCGAACAGCCCGGCCTGACTTCATTGTCAACACTTCCAGAAATCGACCGAACGCTACGAAACAGCACCGCCAATCTTGAAAAAGTCATTTCCATGCTTCACACAAAAAAATCAGCCATTAAAAAAATGGAAATGGGAATTGTCTCGATTCATAATATGCTTAGCGAAGTTATCGAGTTTCAATATAGAGCCTCTACGGACGAAATTAAAAAAATTATCAACAGTCCCGTAGCGCCTAATGTCATGATAAGACAATTAACAACAAGCAATCAACGCTTGAAAACTATCGAGAACTTGCGCGAAAGATTATTAACTGCTGCGTGGCATTATCAAGAAGGAATGCATCATCGAAATCTTAAAATGCTGAATGATGTTGCAAAACAAATTAATAATCTTGAAACTGCCGCGAACAATTTTTCTAAAGTCGCTCAATTCGCTGAAGTCAAAAAGAAATTAGAAGCCGGGCAAACTGCTTTCACAAATTTCAAAACTTCTTTTGCCGACGTCTTGAAAGTTTTTACAGAAACGGATCCTTTATTTGAAAGTCTGTTGCAAGATGGCCGAGAACTAAGAGCCGCCGCAGAAGGCATTATGAAAACGGCCGTCAGTCGCGTAACAAACTTCACGCAAGAGAGTTATGACGAGTTGGGAAACTCCTTACTATTGTTAATAGGCTTGGCCGCTCTTGCTATAGTCGTCGGATTATGCGTAGCGTTTTATATTGCCGGTTCGATTCGTAAACCGTTATCCAGAGTTGTTGAACTTGTAACTAATGCTCGCGATGGTGACATGTCGATAACTCGCGACGACTTCCACTATAATGGACGTGATGAACTCGGCAATCTCGGCGGCGCCAATCACGTTCGTAAAGATGTAGCTGATGTTGTGAAGCTCATGGAATCAAATTCTTCTTCGTTACAAGAAAGCAACGCCGGTACAGAGGAGATGTCCGCAGCTTCAATGACAAGTGCTCAAGCCGCGACAGACTGCGCAGAATTTATTTCAAATGTTACTCAAGTCGCCAGCAAAGCCACACAGACCGTAGAAGAAGCTATATCTAACATGGCGATACTACAAACTAAAACTGACGAGAGCGGCGAAAAATTACAAGGGCTTGTCGACTCCGTTGATAAAATCAGCGAGTTTATAGGCGTTATAACTTCCATTGCCGACCAGACAAATTTATTAGCATTGAATGCCGCCATTGAAGCCGCAAGAGCAGGGGAAGCCGGGCGCGGGTTCGCAGTTGTTGCAGAGAGCGTCAGAAAACTTGCAGAAGAATCGGGCCGCGCTGCTGACAGTGTAAGAAATTTGATGAGCGAACTTCAAGATGGAGCACGAAACACAAAAGCGGCAAGTGATGAAACAGCGGGGTTATTAGTTCAGACCGTCGAGAAAGCGAATGGCGCAAAAAATTCTTTAGCTGAAGCGATGGGACAAATCGACAAGGCGAACGACAGAATCCAAAATATCGCGGCCGTAGCTCAAGAGCAAGCGGCTTCAAGCCGGGAAATCGCTCAAGGTATTGACAACGTAACGAAGGCGACAACTGAAATTCTTGAACACCTCGAAGGAATTAAAACCTCTATGGACGAAACCGCACTTGTCGCGGAACGCGCAGCACGAATTTCTGATGAACAGACGCAACTCGCTCAAGACCTTCGAAACTCATTATCGATGTTCAAAATTAGCGACCAAGAAGACGATGACGAAGGCTCAAAGTCATGATGGCGGGGAAGATTTTTTTTATTTGCGCCGTTGTTTATACTTTGCTATCATAGCGAAAATTTTCAATCTCCCCGAGGTTATAAAACTTAAGGGGCAGAAATTTTTTAAGAGGGGATTATATTTTATATGTTAAAGAACTTAAAGATCACTGCAAAGCTCGGGGTTGGTTTTGGGCTGGTGTTGCTTCTGTTCGGAGTTGCTGTCTTCTTCAGTTGGAACAGTATATCGGCCGTACAGAGCGACATAAACTTTGTCTCAAATGTCGTGAAAGCCATGACCATCGCGAACACAATGAACGATACTGTAGCATGGATTCGCGCGGGCATTCGCGACCTTCGTTTTTCAGAAAGCGAAAATGACATTAAATCATTGCAAGGCTACGTAGAGCAGCTAAACGGAGAACTTAATTCCGCTAAACAGCTTTACGCAGCGCAGCCGGGCCTGACTTCGCTGTCTACTCTTCCAGAGATTGAAAGAACTCTCCGAAACAGTTCCGCCAATCTTGAAAAAGTCATTTCGATGATTCGCACAAAGAGAGCAGCTGTTACAAAACTCGACGAAGAAATTGCTATTATACAGAAACTTTTTAACGATGTGACTGAAATTCAGTATAAAAGAGTTTACGACGGAATTAAAGAAGCCGTTTCAGATGCAAGAAACACGAGCGAAAGTACTGATGAAATAATAGCCACGCTTAACAGAAAGTTTAATCGCATAGGTTTTGATGAAGACTTAATAAAGCGCCTGCTTACGGCCGCTTGGCACTATCAAGAGGGAATGCAGTACCGAGATGTTAAGACCCTTAATAAAGTTGTGGACGAGCTTAACGCCATAGAAGCTAAAGTCAACGAATTTATTCAGGATACTAACGTTCCCCAAGTCCGTGAGATGCTTGTTAATACCCGCGGTGCTTTCCCTGCTTTCAAAACCGCTTTTGCTGATGTTCTTAGAGGTTTCACAGAGACGGATCCTTTGTTTGAAAGTCTGTTACAAGACGGTCGTGAGTTAAGTGCCGCGGCTGAAGGAATTATGAGTACCGCCGTTACCCGCGTAACAAATTTCACGCAAGATAGTTATGACGAGTTGGGCAGTGCCTTATGGTTGTTAATAGGTTTAGCGGCTATAGCCATAGTCG
>CAJORD010000291.1 GCA_905236605.1 uncultured Synergistales bacterium
ACTTCAAAATCATACATACCGCTTTCAGAAACGCTTATCTCTGGCAACACTGCTGCAATCGTGTAACCTTTCAGTGTGTCAAGTTCATAGCTCCCGAGCGATTTAATGCTACGTTCGCCGCCAAGTCTGACAACTTGCGAATCTATCGTCGTGTTATCGTCTGATCCTTCATTTTCGTTTACAGCTATGTCATCTTCGCTTGCTGAAGTCGAATCACCGAGACTTTCAACCGCACTATTATTCTCTTCTATAGTAGCCGCTTGAATTTGAAGCGTGATTTTCTTTGTCGCTTTACCATCAGCATTCGTGGCTGTTACAGAAATATTAACTTTCTTGCCCGTATCTGGAACAGTTCCAGATACAACAGCTTTATAATCGCCAGCTTGTGTCAGCTCGAAGCCGTTCACTTTGGCCATAGAGAATGTAATATCTTTCGTGCCTGTAGCCGTAAACTCAAGGCTGAGTTTTTGCCCGGGCGTTACGGTCATACTTGTGTCAGTCGGCGCTGTGATTGCTGGTTTTGTTCCAGTCACTATAAATTTGATTTTTTTCGTTGCAGTCCCGGCGACATTTGTTGCAGTTATTGAGAGCGGAAGCCCTTTCATCGATTTCGTGGGCGTACCGGTGATTGCGGCGGTGCCTGCAGCAGCGTCAAACGTAAACGACAATCCTAAATCTGCAAGCGCATTAATTCCGAATTTTTCTTTATCAGCGTCATCGATTGAGCAATCGAACGAAATCGGCCTCGTACCCGTAGCAGAAATTTGCGAACCCGTATATTCGGTATCAACTTGGCCTTTTGCAAGCGCAGCTTTAATTTTGGGCGCAACACCTTTCACTTTTAGTTCAAAAGTTTTCACGTCGTTGCTGCCTGCAATATTATAGGCAATTACGTTAATCGAGTAAGTATCTGCCGAGGTCGGAATCCCTGTAATTGTCGCGTTATTTCCCTTTGTGGTTACGTTTAAAGTGTCGGGCAAGCCCACAATGTCCCATGATATAGGCCCTGTGCCCTTGGCCGCAAACTTAGAGTTATATTTTTTGCCCGTTGTCCCTTCAGAAATTTTTGTTGTTGTTATTGTCGGAATCTGATACACAGTAAACGGAACTTTCAAGGAAGCTTTCCCGCCATTATTAGAGACTTTTAAATTGATCTTAGCGTTCTTAGCTTGCGTCGGTGTTCCTGTGAGTTTACCTGACGAGCTTAAAGTCATTCCTTTAGGAAGAGCTGAAGCCGTCCATGTAACCGGTTCCGTGCCTTCTGAAAGTTCAAACTGATAGCCTGCGTACTCCTGACCGGCGACGCCAAATCCCAGAAGATTTTCATTAGGTTCCGCGATAGCGGGAGGCGTAGCTTTAATCTTGAGTTTTATATTTTTTGTTACAGGAGCATTATTATATTCCGTGAAAATATTTTGCGCGGTAAGTTTCACAGTGAAATCACCTGCTTCTGTCGGGACGCCGGAAATTTTTCCCGCCGAGTCCATCGACAAACCTTTAGGCAACCCATCGACCGCAAGAGATATTGGTGTCGTTCCTGAGAGTTTAATTTGAGCGCTGTAATCTTTGTTTATATTTCCGTCGGTTAATTTTGAAGTCGAGACCTTTGGCTTAACTGGCTTGGCGTTGATTATGATACTTACGCTTGCCGTTATTTCGCCCGCGGCAGTATTTGCTGCGACTGTAAGGTTCGCGGTCTCTTTTTTCGTAGGCTTACCTGAAATCACGCCCGTTGAAGCGTTCAATGAAAGGCCTTTCGGCAATTTTCCACTACTGATACTCCAAGTAGCGTCTACGGCAGAGGAAAGTTCAAGAGTTCCGCTGAACGCATACGAAGCATAGCCGATAAGTTCTGTCGTTGTGATCGTCGGTTTCTCAATAATTTTTAGAGTGAAGTTTTTTGTATCGTCGCCTTCGTCATTATGAGCCTTAACTGTGAACGAAAAATCGCCACTTGTTGTCGGAGTCCCTGAAATTGTGCCGTTGCTCGCGCCGAGCTCAAGGCCATCAGGCAAACTGCTGCCACTTTCTAACGACCATTCAATCGGACGCGTACCCGAGGCTGAAATTTTTGCACTATATGCGCTATTCATGACACCGTCCGGAAGACTTGAAGTCGAAATTTCAGGCGGACCTGACGCAGAATCTTTTTGAGTAAAAGCTCTCACGCAAGTGTTATAAGAATTTGTCCCCGAACTCCAAGATGTTCCAGCAGCTGAAATAAAACTTCCTGCTTCAAACGTTGCATTATCGGAGAAGCCACCATTTACGGATTCGACCGGAATTATATTAGTATTTGTGAATTTTATTACGACTGAAAAATATTCGCCGTTCGTCAAATTTACAGGCGTGTCGAGTTTCACAGTGTGATAACCAACATAAGGTTCGCTGCCTGTCTGGTGAGATTGCGAACTTCCGTTAATTGGACTTGAAGATGGCATCGAAGTCATACCTGTGTAAACATCGATTTCATAATTAATATTATTATCCGGCGTGTAAAATGCGACTTCAGTCAAGATTTCGCCATCGCGTTCAGACTGAAAGACATTCGCAAAATAAGCTTGAGAGCCACTATTATATGATCGGGTGCCGCACCAACCAAGCGCATCATAATAATAAGCCTTCATGTCGTCGTTATATTGTTCAACGATAAATGAAGTTCCATCTCTTAAAGTCTGTTCATATGACATCCAGAAATATCCATTGTCGCCCCACGAAGTCCCCCACGAATTTTTTACAAGCCACGCGCCATTACTTGAAGGCTGAGTTTTAAAATTTGTCTTTGAAAAATTATCGTTCCAGCCGACGAGCATAACCGCGTGCCCTGTTCCGCTGTTCGTGGAATAAAAGGCCGTTCCGTTGCTTGTTTTGTTGTAAGCCGAATCGTCATTTTTATAACTCGCAACGACTGCGCCGTTATTGATAATTCGATTCTTGACTACGTCGCGCGCGGCTTTACTTCGGTTTATATTGTCGGAATCGTCCTCTACAACAAAATTTAAATAATAAACATCAGTAACTCGTAATTGCGGCGTATATGTTTCGGGAGTCGCTGCTGAAGGCTGACCAGTATACGGAACATCAGTTTCAAGGACGGGGCCTTCAAGTCTTGAATACAGAGCCGTGGGATAAAAAGAATTTCCTCCCTGCGACATAACGGTCGAGAAATTCGCGCTAGAAAGATTTTTGAAAGCCTTGGCTTTGTTAGAATTTTTAAACGTGAACCAAGCTAAGTGCATTTCAGAAAGATCAAGAGTCGTTCCATATTTCGTAAGATAATTTGATTCCATTGCGCCAATCGACGAAAAAGCCCAGCACGTGTTATTAGAACCTTGATTTTTTACGGGCGTTACACGATTTTCATTCCTTAAATCGTAAGTTGCATCGCTAGCGCTAGCGCCGTCGTTTCTAACAGTGGGCGAACTTTCAGGAATTAAATTCGGCGGATTATTGAGCGTATAAGATAAATCGATTGGGAAGGGCACGACTCCGTCCTTGTCTTCGTCAGGTAGCGCTTGCCATTCAAGAAACTCTTTCGATAATGGCAGCTCGGTCGCTTTAATTTCATCTTCCGCAAATGCCGAAATTGAAAACAAAGACAGCAACGTTGAGGCCATAATCACAAATAAAAATTTTTTTCGCACGATAAAATCTCCTTTCGAGTTTCAAGTTTTGATAATGAGCACGATAAATATTAAAATTATTTTCGGCGTTTTCTAAAACATATTTTATAAAAGGAGAAAAATTTTTATGCGATTATTCATAACGACACTTTCATTATTAAGCGTTATAGGCTTCGGGTATGCGCTTGCTGGCTACGGGAGTTCTTTAATGGGCGGCGCAGTTAATTCCGGTTATGTAATAAAGGGACTTGGCGCGGGATTTTTTTTCGGCGGGCTTGCAATGCTCTTGTGGTACAGACACAGAGGAGATTTTTTTGAATAAAACATTAAAATTTAATTTGATATAATCTAACCTTACTCTAAAAAGAAAGAATCTCAAGAGGGCCCGCGAAATCTTATGAAAGAATTTGAATCTGAAAAAGAAATTTATAGATACGTAGATGAATGTTTGCAATATTATCCCGCCAATCTCACAAGGATAGGAGTTTTGCAAAAAGATTTACAAGTTCTCCGCGCTCGCGGCGACGTTCAAGCACAAAACTACGTGAAAATCTATAACAACGACTCGCGGACAACTCCTTCTGACCCGGTAGCCGAATATGTTTATCAGATTCAAAGAATCGAAGCCGAAATCGAACGCCTCAAACGAATTACAGAGCCTTTAACAAAAATGATTCAGGACCTCAAGACGCCTTACGCCACGGACGCTTCATTAAATTCAGATTTTATAAAAATTTTGGGACTTCATTATTTTGGGCGTAATCCTCTAGCCGGGATTCTTGACGCTACAGGCTGGAGCCGCGCCGGATTCTTTAGAAAAAAAAAGCAGCTCTCGGAACTTGCCCGGAGCTACTTAGGTATCATAAGTTAAATTAAATTTGAAAGGAAGCCGTTAAGACCGTGCCTTCGCCGGGTGCAGATTTAATTTTAAAAGTTCCTCCCATTAAAGACATTCTCTCGGTCATGCTTGCAAGTCCTCGATGACCTTCGACCCTCAAAGTTTCGTGATTAATTTTTTCGGCCTCAAAGCCGCAGCCATTATCCGTAATTTCAAGCGTAATATTTTCGCAACTGTCTTTGCGTAGCTGGATATGAATCTCTGTAGCCTCGCCATGTCGCACAGCGTTTGAAACGGCCTCTTGAACAATTCGCAGCAAGGAAAGCGACTTTTCGTTATCGAGTTCGAGCTCTCGACTGCCGTCATCAAATTCAAAATCCGCGCTCACTTGAACATCATAGACTTGCGATAATCGTTCAGCCAATTCCGTCAACGCTTCGACAAGTCCTAAATCCATCCACGGCGGAGCAAGTTCATCACACAAAGCTCGGAGTTCACGAACGACACTTTTAGCGATCGTTTCAGTTAATTTAATTCTTGCAATGTCAACGACGTTCTCGTCGTCTATAGTCATGTGAAGTTGCTGCACAAGTGCCGTAATGTCCTGTAAAGGCCCGTCGTGAATTTCTCGCGCCATATCGACGCGTTCACGTTCTTGAGCCTGAACAATATCGCGGACATAACGATTTCTCAAATTATCGCGTTCAACCGCAGCTAATGCGAAACGTCTCAAAGCGCTGTGTACGCTGTCGATTTCTTTCACGGCGTCCTTGTCTAGTTGCTCTGGAACGTCGCGCCCGAGGGACATGTTATCAATTTCAGCGACGAGAGATTTCAACGGATTTACAAGACGGCTCCACAAAAGTTTTATCGCGATGAAACTGCTCAACGCTATCAAGACCAACAAAAACGGCCAAACGCGAACGACTCCGACAAGTCCGCCAAGTAATTGTTTCCATGAGACCGCCGCAACGACATAACCGCCTCCCGTTCGCTTAACAGGATACACAGCGAGCGTATATTGAGCGCCGCCCCTATCTTCGATTTTCACAGCCTGACCGATGGGCAAATCGTTCCGCCATATATTAGCGATGTTCATTGCGCCAGGCGAAGCTATGACTACGCGGCCGTTATTATCAATCAAGGCTACCCAACCGGGAATAGAAGGCCCCCATGAAAAAAACGGGAAGCGCGTGAAGTCGTTCAACATTGAAAAACTCCAGACTTCGGAATTTGAGCTCAAGTGATACGACATGCTCTCGGCTAAATCCTGAACGTAAGAACTAACCGCGGCTTCCATTGCACGCTCTTGACTGACCATACCAGCCACAGCGACAAGCAAGACAGCCACGGACGGCAACACTAAAGCGCATAATAAAAAGGCCAGAAAATTAGCTCTTGGCCTTGCAAAAAAATTTCTGATTCGTGAAAACATAAATTAAAATCCGTTATTCGTCTTCAAGAAGCTCTTCGAGGGTTACAACTCCATACTTCAAAGCTAACAATAAAGCTTCAGTTTTGTTGCGTGAGCCGAGCTTGTCATAAATCGAAGCTAGATGTGTCTGCACAGTTCTTTCACTTATGAAGAGCCGACGCGCCACTTCTTTGCTTGAAAGTCCCTTGGCAGCAAGCAGCAAAACTTCGCGCTCTCTCGTTGAAAGTTGTTCAGGGATAAAATCGTCCATGCCCATCACTGACGCCACCTCCGGATCTAAATACAAACCGCCTTTCGCTACAGTGTTAATAGCCGTGGTCAGTTCCTTAGGGCTTACGGTCTTGAGAACGAAACCGCGCGCTCCGGCCCTCAATGACGCTATTACATATTGTTGAGCGTCGTAAGAAGTCAACATTAAAATAGCGGTCTTTAGTCCTTCGGCCTTGACTTTTTGAGCGACAGACACGCCGTCCATTTCCGGCATTCGGATATCAAGCAAGGCGACATCAGGCAAGAGAGTTTGAATTTTTTCCCACGCTTCGACGCCGTCTTCAGCTTCGGCGACAAGTTCAAAACTTCCTTCGCGTCGAACAAATTCAGCGATTCCGGAACGAGTTAAAGGGTGGTCATCAGCAAGTAAAATTTTTATAGCCATTTTTATAAAATCATCTCCATATTAAGCTATTTTAGCATTCCGATTTCTTTTTCAACGGGCCGCAAGGCAATTATCGTTTCATTAATCACATCATCGAGGGGCATATTCATTTTTTCCGCGCCTTGTTTAATAATTTCGCGATTGACGCCGCG
>CAJORD010000292.1 GCA_905236605.1 uncultured Synergistales bacterium
CTTTTTGCCCATGCGATATTCTCCTTTCAAAGTTCTCTGAACCCTCAAGGCTCAATTCCCTAGCCGTCTGGTAAATGAAGTGCGGCTAGAGTGTTCAACCTTGCTTAGATTAGATTGACTTAATTAACTTCGTGTTGTCTCAATCAGCTGTGGCGTCTGAAATGTAATTCTCAAAAATTCATTAATCCTCTGTGGAACTTGTGCCCAAACTTGCGTGTAGTGGAGACCGCCAGCCATTCCGTTGAAAAGCACGTTGGTAACAATGTTGCGGTTGAGCAAGTCGATATTATTCAGCTGCTGTACTGACGCCTCGTCTCGACCGCCTCTCTTCGGAAGTCCCGCACCAATGTTGCACCAGATATGCGCTTGGCTGTAGTAGTGATTCTCTTCCCAATCGCACCCCTGCGCCCGCGAATAATCAATAAAAATCTTTATCGCCGTCGCCATTGTTTTTGCCGCGTCCTTGCTACCTTCCCGCGTTTTCGCCCAGCGGTCATTGTCAAAGTTCGGGTTGACGTACATTCCTGTTTTGCGAATCGACGGCAGGACTTCAGACGTGATCCACTTGCGAAACTTCTTTGCCTCTGGCTTGCGGCTGTCCAACACCACATCATAGAGCCCGTCCTCGTTGACAAAGTTAGCCTTTTGTGTTCTGCCAAGACTGTCCGTGATGGGGTGACTACTAATCACCCCATCTTCCAAACGGCGCATTACAGCACTCGAATCAAGTTCCAAAGCCCTGCACACATCAGCTAAGCAGAAAAGCGGATTGTCCCAAGTCCCTGCCGTGCGAATTTCGCCGAATTGCTCGGACACAAAAGTTTGGACTACGGCAGTTTCATCTTTCATAAAAACCACTCCTTGCATTTTCGGTTTTGCCAATGCCAACGCCAATGTCATAGCCCGACAGCAAACCTTTCATAAACGCGAACAATTCTTTTGCTTTTTGCGGATTGTCACCTTTTACCGCGCTGAAAGTTCTGGACATTGCCATTTGGTCTTTCATTTTCGCGTTGTCTTCATTTTTTTTCGCTTCCATTTACACCCCTCCTAACGCAAAACGTTTAAATTTCAGTTATTATAAACGTATTACGCTTGTATGTCAATCTTTAACGTTAATTTTCTTGACAATTAAACGTTACGCGTTTAAAATTTATAACTGAAAAGGAGGTGTAATGAATGATAGACCGTCTCAAACAATTAAGAAAAGAATTGAAACTTTCGCAGGCGGCTTTTGCTAAATCGCTTGGCTTGAGTCAATCTGCTATTGGCGATATTGAAAGTGGCAGAAACGCTTTAAATGAAAGAAATTTCAATGCTATTTGTCGCGAATTTAACGTTAATCCAACGTGGCTTCGCGACGGCGTCGGCGAAATGTTCGTGACTCCGTCCGCGCTTGACAAATTAACCGCTGAATATGATTTGACGTATGAAGAAGCCATACTTATTAAAGAGTTCGTTGAACTTCCTGCTGACGATCGTCAAGCCATCATTCGACTGGTTCAAAACTTTGCACAGTCCACGTTGGGCGTTAAGCTCCCAGAACAAATTATCCTTCGCGCATCGGACGAGGAATTAACCGTCGCTGAAAAACGCCGAATTATGGAAGAAGAACTGAACGCCGAAGAAAAAGGGGGAACACCGTTAGTTTCCACTGGTTCAAGTGGTTTGTATTCAAAAAAAAGTAGAAAAAATTCATAAGCTTTTCAGTACACAGCTTTATAATCTCCGCTCAAAGGAGATATTTTTTTTGAAGGGGAATTGGTATGAAAGATTTTGAAAAGACGTACACCATTCAGGGTTCGTCGGAGGAACACACCATTAAAGTTACAGTGCACGACGGAAAACTAAATATCCGCTGTGATTGTGAGGCGGGAATTCATAAACGCCTCTGCAAACATATCATTCAGCTGGCGACGTCCGACGAAGAACTTCAACCGTTTCTTGTCGACGCGAATTTAGATAAAGCCTTCGACAATATTTTCTATGCAAAGAAAGAAATTGAGCGTCTTCAAGGTGAATCACGCCGATTGAGAATTAAGATTGAAAAGGCGATTTTTTAGGTAACCTAGATAAATCATCAAACGAATATCAATAAAAAAATTCCCCCGCGTATTTCTACACGGGGGATAAGTTTTTGAGGAGATAATTTCATTCTTCGAAAC
>CAJORD010000293.1 GCA_905236605.1 uncultured Synergistales bacterium
ACATGAACGCAATCGGAGAAGTTGCTGTAAACGTTGGAATTAAGAAAGCAGAACTTCCTGCTCTCAATCAATTTATATTAGGAATATTAGCGGGAGCGTTTATAGCCTTCGGCTCGCAAGTTGCGAATTTAGTCGGCCATGCTATCACTAACGCAACTATAGCGAAATTTATCGGCGGCCTTATATTTCCGACGGGTTTAATACTTGTTGTCTTAGCCGGAGCAGAGTTATTCACGGGCAACTGCCTGATGATAATCGCTCTGCTTGAAAGAAAAATTAAAATTTCTCAATTATTAAGAGCATGGCTAATTGTCTATCTTGGAAATTTGCTCGGCGGAGTTTTTTTAGCGTTTTTAATTTCAAAGTCCGGGCAATTTAATAACGAGCTTCTCAAAGAATTTACAATTAAGGTAGCCACGAACAAAATCTCGCTGACATTCTCGAACGCGTTTATATTGGGTGTGTTGTGTAATTGGCTCGTGTGTCTTGCCGTGTGGATGTCATTCGGCGCTAAGGATACGACGGGGAAAATTCTCGCAATATTTTTTCCGATATGGCTTTTTATAGCGTCAGGCTTTGAACACAGCGTAGCGAACATGTATTACATTCCGGCCGGGATATTTGCAAATGGAGCCGGCTTAACATGGAGCGCAATGTTTATAAAAAATCTTTTGCCTGTAACGCTTGGAAATATTGTTGGCGGAGCTGGCTGCGTAGGATTTATATATTGGTTTACTGGTAGGGAAAATCAACGAGGAGCCGGGAAATAAATAATTAAATCCTGACTCCTCAATTTTAATTTTTATCTTGGCGCCGGGACAATGAAGTTTCCTTCGCCTGCTACGAGGGTCGGAAGATTAATCATGATGTCCTTGCTAAATTGAAATTTGCACAAGTCATCAATTTTAATTTCTTTCGTGATAGTGTTCACGATTTCGCCATCTTCGTTAAAAACTTCCGCTTTAATTTCAAACTTCGGCCCGACGACTTTTTGAACGCTGCGTTCACGGGTCATTAATTCAGAAACTTCTCCGCCGTTGACACTTACATTAACTTGTTCAAGAGCTTTGAACTCGCCTAAGGTCTTGTTATCAAGAAAAATCTGATGCTCGCGTCCGATATAGAACAGCCACACGCCGAGCGCAATTAACGCAGCAAGCACAACGAGCCTTTGGAACCAGCGCATTAAAAATTTTAAGAAAGCAATGAACATTAGGCATTACCTCCGTTTCTCCTTAAGCTCCTGCGTGCGGCTTCGCGTTCTCTGTTGCGCTTCCACGCGTGAAGGACAAGAGCAATTGCTATGATTCCGTAAGACACAAAGACTCTGAAGTATTCGCCGATTTGAGCTTCGCCGATTAAATTCTTTCCGGCCATAGGCGCAACAATGAACATTAAATGGAACAAAATAACGCCCACGAAAACGTTCGTGATACTTGCCTTCGATACGCTTGCACCGCCGATTAACAAAGCTGCGATTGAAAACATTCCAGCTTGGTCATGACTGTTGTAAGTGTTCAAAGTTCCCATGTTTTGAAGATAAATTATTTGTCCGTAGCACGCAAGCACAGTTGAAATTACGATTGCGATAATTCGAGTGCGATTAACCGGGATTCCGGCACTGTCGGCAACGCTTTGATTTTGACCGATTGCGCGCATGTCTTGACCGAGTTTAGTTTTTCTGAACCAGACTATGAACACACAGAACAACGCGATAATTATAAAAGTTGCGAGCGGGATTCTGATTGTCCCGTCAAAGAACGGAAGCTGAACCAAAAAGAATGAGCCTGCGCCGTTAATGTTCAAAAATTGTTTCGCGCCTTCGGGATTCGTTATGACGGTCGGAATTAAATTATCAAGAACTGCTCTAATCCCCGACAAGCTCACCGCGTTGCGAACTCCATAGCCTCGCGATAAAAGCAAATTCGGATTCGTTATCGGGATAACCCAGCCCATGAGATACAAGACGACCATTTGATAAACGCCGTTAATGAAAAATCCCAAAATATAAGATGTAACCATTTCGCGGCCTTTAGCACGATTCAAAATATGTCC
>CAJORD010000294.1 GCA_905236605.1 uncultured Synergistales bacterium
AAAGAAGAGCAAGGGCGAAGATAGCCGCAAAAATTGCGACTCTGTGATTATAAAGTCTTGTGAAAATACTGTTTGTCATAATTAAAAATACCTCCTAAAAATAAAATACAAATTCCAAATTCCTAACCGTTACGCAAATTTCTGAAAACGTAATCGCCATCTTTCACCCCCTCAACCGAGATAAGCTCTGATAATTTTGGGCCAATCTTCGGATCTCTTACAAGAAATACAACAATATCAATAGCTTCAGCTACAAGTTCTCTCATTGGTGTTTCTGAAACTTCTGATATAAGCTGCTCAATTCTCAAAAGTCCGGCGCGTGCGTCATTCGCGTGAACAGTGCAAACTCCGCCGGGGTGGCCTGTGTTCCATGCTTTAATCATATCTAACGCTTCTTTACCACGAACTTCACCAATTATTATTCTGTCTGGACGTTGACGCATTGTAATTTTCAACAAATCTTGCATTGAGATATTATCGTTAGTGCGCATGGCTACGAAATTTTCCGCCGCACATTGAAGCTCTTGCGTGTCTTCCAAAATTAATAATCTGTGCTTTGGTGTAAGTAATTTGATTTCATTTATAATTGCATTAACGAAAGTGGTTTTGCCCGTGCCTGTCCCGCCGACAACAAGAATATTTTTGCGTGTTCTCACAGCGTCGCGAATAATTTCAACATCTTTTTGCAATGCGCGCCCGCTTTGGATATACTGTTCAAGCGAAAATACAGCCGACGCCTTCTTACGCAAATTAAATGATGGTCGTGGAACGATTGGCGGAATGACGCCTTCAACGCGGCTACCGTCGCCGGGCAATTCGCCTTCTACTTTTGGATTATCTGCATTTACAACCGTGCCAAGCATGTGGGCAACCGTGCCAAGCATTTGAAGAGCCTGCACGTCGGGCATGTCACAAAGATACTGCATTCCAACACCTAATTTGTCCGTCCACACGGTGCCGTCAGGATTAAGCATGACTTCAACGACGGTCAGGTCGTCCATAGCCGCACATACAATCGGCCCCATTTCGCGCCGAAGTTTCGCGAGATTACGTCTATTGACCTCTTCCGTTGCCTTACTCATAAATCCTTCTCCTAACGTTGCTAAATCGTCTGAATTATAATCTTGGGGGGGTAAAAGTCAATGGCAAAATACAATCTGCTATAATTTACGAAAATTTTTATTTAGGAGGAAATCCCATGATTAAAAATGTAGTGATGGCCGCGCTAATGCTAATGTTTGCACTTCCTGCTTACGGTGCGATGCCATTTCCAGACAAGAGCGGCGATGAAGTTTTGCAATCGATGATAAACGAGACTGTGCCGAAATTTCAGCAGCTTACATATAAAGAAAAAGATTTTGAAATGACTTGCAATGTTTTTTTACCTGAAGATTACCCGGGCACTAAAAATTATCCTTTGTTGGTATTTATAGCTGATGCAAGCGTGGTAGGAAAGGGCGCGGAAGCTCCGTTGCGACAAGGATACGGCGGAATAATCTGGGCGACGGACGCGTGGCAAGCGAAACACAAATGTATAATTGCGGTGCCACAATATCCGGAGATGATTCTTAATGATCACGGAAGTTATACGATGACGGATTACATAACACACACTGAACATCTTATACGCTCTTTGATTGCGGGCTTCAAAGTTGATCCAGACCGAGTTTACGTTACGGGACAGTCGATGGGCTGCATGACATTTTTGTTTTTGGCGGCAAAATTTCCAGATTTATTTGCGGCAGAAATTTTTGTGTCTGGACAGTGGGATATTAGACAGCTTGACGGTTTAAAACTACAAAAATTTTTCTATATTACAGCTGAAGGCGATCAAAAGGCTTCGACAGGACAGAAAGCTGTAATGCAAATGTTCAAACAAAATCGCGTGCCGTTCAGCAGTGCTACAGCATGGGACGCTAAGATGTCGCAAGAAGATTACACTAAAGCGATGAATACAATTTTAATGGGGAACCCGGCTGCAAACTTTATACAATTTAGATTAGGAACAGTGCTTGACGCTGGAGTACCTGTCGGCTCCCCTGAGCATATGTTTTCATTTGACTACGCATATAAAATTGATTCGCTTCGAGAGTGGCTCTTTAGACAAAATCGCAAAGATAAACGCTCGCGATAAAAAAAGAAAGTGAGGAGTTAAGGGATTTTACTCCTCATTATTTTTTAGTTATACGCAAAAAATTATTCCACTCATAATAAGAATCCGACAAAATAATTTCATCTGGTATATCCGGCTGAAGTTCAAAATCTTTTGTAGCCTTGTACCAAAGTGTAGCGTCCGCACGACCTGAAGCAAGCGCAGCAGACCTAGCTCCGGCATCAATATCTACAACTTGAATATTTAATTTTGCATGTTTACCAATTTCAGAAATTATCGCCATGTTAAAACCAACCGGCTCGCCATTTGTCGCTACAAAGTCAATCGGCGGCAAATCTCCTGTTAATGCGATTTTAATTGTTTCAGCTCCGTCAAATTTTTCAA
>CAJORD010000295.1 GCA_905236605.1 uncultured Synergistales bacterium
CCGTGAATTAAATTTGTATACGACAGCGGCATGAACCGCCGAAGCTATTATTGCGGATTCAGGCACAGGAAGGAATTTATCGCTATGCAATGGATATTCGCAACCTGCGCCAATGTGATAGAAATTTCCAGTTTTTGCCATAATGTAAAATCCAAAATCCTCGCTTATGAATAGCGGCTTCTCTATGACGTGAACACGGTCAGAGCCTAGAACTTCACACGCTGTATTTTCAACAAGCGAAGTTAATTTATCATTATTATTTACAATTCCAGGTGTATTTAATTGGAAATTACATTCACATTTTGCACCAAAAGATTCGGAAATTTTTGTTGTAATTTCTTCAAAATCTCTGCACATTTTGGCGCGTTCCTCTGTTCCAAAAGTTCGCATAATACCTCGAAATTCTGCGCTTCCAGCTAGAATATTTCCTGCTGTACCAGCGTTGAAAATACCAACAGTTACAACATGGCCAGGCTTGTTCATTTTCAAAATCTCCGTGATTATATGCGAAGAAACTTCGATAGCATCTATACCTTTGTCGCGTTGCGCGCCGTGAGCAGACTTACCAATAATTACAACTTTGAACATTGCCGAAGCCGCGTAAAAATTTCCATACTTTACACCAATATGACCGCCGGGTAAAGCTGGGTCAACATGCGCACCAAATACAGCGTCTATGCCATTGAGACAACCGGCTTTTATCATTCTATCTGCTCCGCCGTCGCCCTCTTCGTCAGGTTGGAATAAAAATGTAACAGAGCCGTGTAAATCGTTTTGATGAGCCTGTAAAAGCGTTGCTGCGCCTAATACTCCCGTCATATGAACATCGTGGCCACAAGCGTGCATACAACCGGGATTTTGAGAGGCGAAAGACGCGCCTGTAGCCTCGTTAATAGGGAGCGCGTCTATGTCTGTGCGAAGAGCTGAATTTTTCCCGGGCAATTTTCCATCTATTTTAGCTATTATCCCGGTATCCAAAATTCTGCGATGAGTTACACCAATTTCATCAAGATATTTTTCAATAAATTCAGCCGTCTTAAATTCGTGATTGCCAAGTTCGGGAGTCTTGTGAAGTGTCTCACGAACTGCGTTTAACTTCGGAGCAAGTTTTTGAGCTTCACTTAGAAAGTCAATTACCATTTATAACTTCCTCAATGAAGATTCAAGTGCGGTTTTCAAAGTTGTATTTGCGTCCTTATCCTTGATAATTCGTGCGGGACAGCCTGCTACAACTTTACCGGGTGGAACATCTTCAATTACAACTGCACCGGCGGCAACAACAGAATTTTCACCAATGTGAACGCCTTCAATTACAACCGCGTTAGCTCCGATTAAAACGTTATCCTCGACTATGACGGGCTTTGCGCTAGCTGGCTCAATCACTCCTGCAAGCACAGCTCCCGCACCAACATGGCAATTTTTACCAACTGTAGCGCGTCCGCCGAGTACTGCGCCCATGTCAATCATTGTGCCATCGCCGATTACCGCGCCTATATTGATAATCGCGCCCATCATGATTACAGCGTTCTTACCAATTATAACATTATCGCGGATAATTGCGCCGGGCTCAATTCTTGCCTGAATATTTTTGATGTCAAGCAACGGAATTGCACTATTACGCGAAGAATTTTCAATTACAATTTCATCAATTTTGGATTTATTAGCTGCTATAATCTGTTCAAGCTCGTTCCAGTCGCCGAAAATGATTTTGTCGCTTTCACCGAAAATTTTTGTGTTCGTACCAGAAAAATCTATCGGCTCTTTCTCACGCAAATAAATTTTCACGGGAGTAACTTTTTTAGCGTCAGCGATAAACTTAATAATCTCTTGTGCTTCCATGGTTTACGCCTCGTTAAGAAAATCTTTCATTGTGTACAATCCAGCGCTTTTATCCAAAAGCCATTTTGCAGCCGCAAGCGCACCACGGGCAAACAACGCGCGATTTTTAGCATCATGTTTCAAAGTTATAGTTTCCAAGCCGTTTGAGAAAATTATCTCGTGTGTACCAACTTCAGAACCATACCGCAATGAGTGAATGCCGATTTCATTTGCAGGGCGTTTGCCGTTCTCGTGGCGACCTACGTTGAAAACTAAATCGGGCTTTGCTTCTTTGATTCTTTGTGCCAACATTAAAGCTGTACCGCTCGGAACGTCAAGTTTTTGGTTATGATGAGTTTCGATTAATTCGATATCGCAGTCGCCAAAGAGCTTTGCAACTCGTTCAGCGACATCAGCAAGCAATGCAACACCAATCGACATATTAGGCGAAAAGAAAACTGGAATTTGTTTTGCGGCCTCGTGAATCATTTTAATCTCGTCTTCGGTATGGCCTGTTGACGCAATTAGCACGGGCAAATTTCTTTTTTTACAATATTCCAATAATCCGTTTACGGCTTTGTGGTTAGAAAAATCTATTACACAATCAGCCGCACCGTTGAAATCATTAAGATTTTTATAGCAGCCATGCGAATTTTCAAACGTTATATCAACACGAGCCGCTATGTTGTCTTCACCGGCCATTTCGGCAATCATATGCCCCATTTTGCCGTTTGCACCGTTAATTACAATTTGCATTATAACAATCCCTGCTCTTTCATAATCGTTTCGAGCTTGTGCCAGTGCGCTTCTTCCATCGGTACAAGAGGCAGACGCAGATAATTTTCACAAAATCCCATTGCCGCCATTGCCGCTTTAACTGGAATTGGATTAACTTCACTGAACAGCGCATTAATCAGGGGTAACATCTCGCATTGCAACGCTGCAGCGCCTTTAACATCACCTGCGAAAAATCTGTCGCAAATTTCCACTGTCTTTTTCGGTGCCGGGTTTGACAAAACCGAGATGACGCCTTTACCGCCCATTGAAAGAATAGGCACAATCTGATCATCATTTCCGGAGTAAATATCCAATTTGTCGCCGACTAACTGCGCAGTTTGTACAATTTTGGATATATTGCCGTTTGCTTCTTTTATTCCGGAGATCATTGGGTGGTCAGCGAGTTTTGCGTAAGTTTCCGGCTCAATGTTCACACCTGTTCTTGAAGGAACGTTGTAAAGAATGAGCGGTTTTGTTGACGCGTCAGCGATTGCTGTATACATTTTTACAAGTCCGTTTTGCGTGGCTTTGTTGTAATATGGAGTTACAGCCAAAATTCCGTCCGCGCCCGCATCACAAGCGAATTTCGTCAAATAGATCGCGTGTGCTGTATCGTTTGAACCTGTTGACGCTACGACCGGGCAACGTCCAGCCACTCTCTTGACGGAAAACTCAATGACCTTCTCATGTTCCGGGTCTGTGAGCGTCGAGCCTTCGCCCGTTGTACCCGCAATTACAAGAGCGTTGATACCCTGCTCAAGTTGCCAATCGAGTAATTTTGCGAGTGAATCGTAATCGATTCCGTTTGCGTTCATCGGCGTGATTAGAGCCGTGGCCGCGCCTTTGAAAATTTTGCTTGATGCCATAAAAAAAACTCCTTTACTAAAAATTTTCATAAATAAAAAACCGCCCAGCGAATGAGCGGCTTCTTAATCTATGCAATATCAATATATATATTTATGTCCGTCATTCACTAAGGCAAAAATATATACTCACGTTTTATTTTTCGTGACGACAGGCAAGGAGACATAAAAAATTTTTTCGTTGATTTCATTTTTAACATTTCTTTACGCTCCTCTCAAAATTTTTCTAATATTCTTTAATATCGCAAGTGAAATAATAAACGCCAAATTGGAATATGTCA
>CAJORD010000296.1 GCA_905236605.1 uncultured Synergistales bacterium
GATTCAGAGTTAATTTAGCTACTTGAAATTTTCACCCCGGCAATACGCTTTTAATTTTTTTTTTACGATCGCTCGGGAGAGCCACAGGAAAATATAACACGGAAGGAAAATCTTCGCAATTTTTTTAATGCTATAATTCAAGCGCTTATCTTAAAAATTAAGGTCAGGAACTCAAAAATTGAAAGCGAATCATAATTCATTAGCGATAATTTTCGATGCGGACGGAACTTTACTTGACTCTATGTACATATGGCAAGAACTCGGCGGGCGTTATCTGCGTAGCGTTGACGTTATTCCGGAAAGAAATTTATCAAAAATTCTTTACCCAATGAGCCTAGAACAAAGTTGTACATATTTGCAGGCGCATTACGTCCCTGAAATAAGTTTAGATGAAATCCGTCAAGGGATCGTGAGAATGATTCAGGATTTTTATATTGACGAAGTCGAATTGAAAGACGGCGTAAAAAAATTTCTTGACTCAATGCGGCAAAAAAATATTCCTATGGTCATCGCAACGGCCGGCGACAGGACTTTATTAAACGCCGCTCTTGAACGCAATAACGTAGCGAATTATTTTGAAGCCGTCTTCACGTGTTCAGAACTCGAAACAACGAAACACGAGCCGAAAATTTATCTTGCTTGCGCAGAATTTTTGGGACTTGCTCCCGAATATATCGCCGTGTTTGAAGATTCTTTGTTTGCAATCGAGACAGCTAAGGCCGCCGGCTTTATTACGTTCGGTGTCGAAGACGAATCCAACGCTTACGAACGCGAAAAAATTATTGAAGTTGCGGATTATTATGTCGATTTTCGATAACTGACGCCAGGGCCTTCAATTATGCTCACGCCTTCGCGCTGCGGAATTACGTTAATCTGCGCTGCGATTCTTTCTCGCAATGCCTGAACGTGTGAAATTATTCCAATCATTCGCCCGCTTCTACGAACTTCACCTAGTGCTTCAAGAGCCATGCTCAAAGCTTCATCATCAAGCGAGCCGAAGCCTTCATCTAAAAATAAAGAGTCGATTCTTGATTTTTTCCCCGAAATTTGAGAAAGGCCAAGCGCAAGCGCAAGACTGATTATAAATTTTTCGCCGCCGGATAAATTTTCAGTCGGACGAATCTCGCCAGCTTGTTCTTTATCAAGGACGCTTAATTCAAGTCCTTCGCTTTCAGGCCGTGCCATGAGGACGTAACGCCCGCTCATTTTTTCAAGTTGAACGTTTGCAAGTTCGATCATCATTGAGAGCGTAATTTTTTGAGCAAAGACTCTAAATTTGTCGCCCTTGGCCGAGCCTATTAACTCGTTAAGAGCGGCCCAGTTTGAAAAAATTTTTTCTTGAATTTCATATTGATGATTTAATTCAGCGATTTCGGCCTGCAATTTTTTTCGGTTCTCAAGTTCGTGTTCAAGGCTCAACGATTGACGCAATAAATCATTAAATTTTCTTTCGAGATCTTTAATTTCTGATTCAAGTTGATCGAGTGGCTTTGAAGTCAGATTTTTTGATTTTTCAATTTCGAGTTTTGCCGCAGTATTGTCTTTAATTCCGACTAGTCGGGCCTGTTCATTTTCAATTTCATTTTTTAGACACACAAGTCTTTCAATTTCTTCCTGCTCTAAAAGCGAATTTTTGAAAACGTCTTCGTCTGCAAAATTTTTTTCACGGAGTTTATTTTGAAAATCTGCTTCGGCTTCTTCGAGTTCTTGTTTTAAGGCTGCAAGTTCCGAACATTCTTGCGACAAATAAATTTTATTATCTGAAATTTTTGCGTTAAAAAATTCTCGTCGCTCTTGAGCGCGTTTAATTTCTTCTTCGAGAGCTTTAATTTTTGTCCGCCAATTTTCAAGCGCGGGGATAATTTCTTGAACGGCTTTAACAGAAACGCCGATTTTATTCATGAGGTTTGAAATTTCGATTTTGTCGGCATCGTACTTTTCAGATAAATTATTAAATTGTGTAACCAGATTATCAAATCTTGTGCGTGCGGCACTTTCGTTGCCTCTTTCGAGATTGAGTCTTTTGTTGGCCTCGTCGAGTCTTCTCCGTGCGGCTGTCAATTTGTCCCGCGCGAGCTTCAATGCGTCATCGAAATTTTTATTTCTCAAGTCGCCTATGATTTTTTCGGTGTGATTAAAAATTCGCGGGTGTTCAGTCGCTCCACAAATTGGGCATGGAAGACCAGGCCGGAGC
>CAJORD010000297.1 GCA_905236605.1 uncultured Synergistales bacterium
GTTATTTTCTGGAGCCGGTGAACAGATTCGAACTGTTGACCTGCGCATTACGAGTGCGCTGCTCTACCTCTGAGCCACACCGGCAATCATAATTTTAATTTCTACAACGCGTAATTTTATCAGCTACTCCGTTTTTTGACAAGCGGCACAAAAATCAGCGTCGCTAAAATCCCGTTCATGATTCCGTTACAACCGCCACCACCGCCATTTGAATTAGTGTTAGAGCCTGAAGAAGAACTTTCTTTAGCCTCGTAGTTAGTGTATGTGTCGTAAACCGTCTCTGCGGGTGTCGCATGCATAACGACCACGTCATTAATATTCGTTTCATAAAAATCTACAGCTTCTCGAAGATTAAAAATATTTCCGGCCGCGCTCGATTTCGTTTCATCTGCTACAGCAACCGCACCGCCAAGCAACGAAGTTTTAATTTGATAAGCCGTCAAGTTCGGATTCATTGACGCAAGCAGCGCCGCCGCACCCGTTACAAACGGAGTCGCCATTGACGTACCGCTCAGTCTAGCCATCGTTACGCCGTATGAATCTGTGCGCTTCTCTTTTACACTTTCTTTGCCATTCGGGGGGAAGAGGCTCCAGATGTCAACGCCCGGCGCGTTTAGATCGGCGCCCTTATTGCTGAAACCAGCGAGTTCATAATTTTTATTTATCGCGCCAACTGTGATCATGTTATTTATTCCCTTAAATGACGCCGGATAAACATAACCTGAGTTGCTGGCCTCTCCGATCGTTACGTTTCTATTGCCCGCTGCTACGACAAGTACAGTTTTATTAAGTTTGTCGAGGTCTTTGAACGCGCGCCACAGAGGATACGTAACCAAATTATCAAAATCCGGGACGAGCTTATCATAAAATTCAAATGACATATTCACGGCCTTAATATTTAATCCGTAATTTGTGATTAATCTGGTTACATAATTAACGCCGCTGATAATGTCCGATATCGTTCCTCTGCCGTTGTTTGCGAGCGACTTCACCGAAATCATTTTCACGTTCCAATTTATTCCGGCGATCCCCTTTCCATTGTTGCCTTCAGCGCCGATTATCCCGGCTACGTGCGTTCCATGTCCGTAAGTGTCGATAGCGTCAGAGTATGAATAAGCCGCGCTGTAATTATTCGCCAAGTCGCTATTCGTGTAATCAATTCCCGAATCTATAATCGCGACATAGACGCTGCTGTCGCCGGTGCTCTTATCCCAAACGTCAGGAGCGTTCACGGCGTAAAATCCCCAGCAGGTGTCTTCGGTCATCATTTCTTGGCTTTCGTTTGGAAGCGTCGCCGCCGTATAAACTCGATAATTCGGAGATGCCGCTAAGACATCGGGATTTTCTTTCAAGCTTTCTGAAAAGTCGTTAGAGTCCATTACGTCGGAATGAAGCAAAGCGTAAACGCCGCTGCCGATTTCTGAAAGTTCCGCGTAAGTTTCTTTGACGGACGCGCCGGCAACTTGTGCAAAATTTTCAGCGACTGCCGCCGACGACACGACCACGCCGGATTCGAGAGTTTGATTTTTTAGAACTACAACGACATCACCGTCAGTATAATCAGTTGAAGAAGAAGCCCACGCTGCACAGGCCATTAATGTAAGAACAAGAGTAGAAATTATTTTTTTCAATTTTTAGCACAACCTTCACAAATAAAATTTGAGTTTTGAAAATTATATAACAGTGGTGTGGAGAAAATTTAACTTCTGGACTATTTGCCCAGAAGTTTGAGTTGTGAGTTTAAGGTTTATTTGCTTGTTCACGAAGGACACGCCGCAAAATTTTTCCCGTCGCTGAAACCGGGAACTCTTTTACAAATTCGACGCTTCTCGGTACTTTGAAGTGAGCTAGTTTTTCTTTAGCAAAGCGAATTATTTCGCGGTCGTTAGTCTCGACGCCTTCTTCTAATTGAATATAGGCCTTCGGGATTTCGCCGTTAATATCGTGGTGCATTCCTACAACCACAGCAGCACGAACGGCCGGGTGTTCGCACAAAACTTTTTCAACTTCTTGCGGATAAACGTTGAAGCCTCCGACGATAATAATATCCGTAACGCGATCGAGAATACTTACATAGCCGTCATCATCGAAGCGAACATAATCGCCCGTGTTAAAAAATCCTTCTGAATCAAATCTTTCGGCCGTGATTTCAGGCGCATGAAGATAGCCCGGCGTTATCGAAGGCCCTTTTGCCCACAGAACACCCTCGCGCTCGGACTTGGGAAGCTCTTGGCCGTCGCGTGATTTTAATTTGTAATCGTAGCCGGGGATTATAGGCCCTGAAGTCCCTGTGTGCTGCGTTTCGCAATCGTGGTTCATGCACAACACCGGCGAAGTTTCTGTTAGTCCGTAGCCTTCCATGACGTCGCGCCCTAATAATTTCAAAGCCTGCTGATGAATATTCGGTGCCAGTCTGTCGCCCCCCGTGCAAATGACGCTTTGGCGCGCCAAAATTTCCGGCTTAATCTTTCCTTTCTCGACCGACATTAACAAGAAAGACAGCATAGCCGGGACTATATACATGACCGTTGTAGGAGCTTCGGCAATGGCGCGAACGGATTGCTGCGGAGGCAAGAACGACGGAACGATCGCAATTTTTGCACCTATTGCAAGCGGCAGCATAGTCGCGCACGTGTAACCGAATGAATGAAAATTTGGAAGGACGGTTAAGAAAGTGTCATGCTCGTTCAAGGGATAGACATTTTCTTTTGTGGCTGTGATGTTGCTGATTAAGTTCCCATGAGTTAAAGGCACGGCCTTGGGATTGCCTGACGTTCCCGAAGTTGAGAAGATTACGGCGTAGTCATCAGTTTCTGGCGGTTGAGTTTTGCCCGTGAAGTCTTTCAATCCGACGTCATGAATATCACACAGAACGCAAGGCCAAGCGCTTTCGAGTTCTGGAAGTTCGCGGCCGGTGATTATTGCGAACGGCTTTATTAAATTCAAAGTGTTCTTTAGAGCTTCGCTGCCGGCTTTTTCGTTAAGAGGACAGAAAATCCCGCCGAGTTTCCAGACTGCTAACGACAGCGCAGGAATTAACGGCGAATTTTTCAACATTACTACAAGTCTTTGACCTTTTGAAAATCCTGCGGCCTTTAGAACTTTTTCGCAGTTGTCAACAATTTCAAGAAAATCGCGGCCGGTGTGCCATTGGCCCTCGAACCAAAAACTTTTTTTATCGCGCCTTGCTTCAAGATTCGGGATTATGATGTTTTCAAGTCGTTCCATTTTAATTTTTTTCACGCTCTTTCTGACGCAACACGCGCCGCAAAATTTTTCCTGTCGCTGATAATGGCAACGAGTCCACAAACTCGATCGCCCGCGGAACTTTATAATGTGAAAGTCTTTGCTTGCAGAAATTCACAAGCTCGCGCTCGGTTACTTCGGCGTCCTTATTTTTTAATATGAAGGCTTTGGGAACTTCGCCGCTAATATCGTTTGGTGTTCCGACGACGACAGCAGTATTGACGGCCGGGTGTTCAGCTAAAATCGCTTCGACTTCCTGCGGGTAAACGTTAAAGCCTCCGACGATAATAATATCCGTTACGCGGTCAAGAATTTTAATGTAACCGTCTTCATCAATTTGAACATAATCGCCCGTGTTAAACCAGCCGTCCTGAAATCGTTCGTGATTAAGTTCGTCCGCGTGATAGTAGCCCGGAGTTACTGACGGCCCTCGGGTCCACAAAACGCCTTCGCCGGGAATTTTTAATATCTCGCCGCCTTCGCTTCTTAATTGAAGTTCAAAGCCCGGCAACGCTGGCCCAACCGTTCCAAGTTTACGCACAGCCGGAGTAGGATTGACTGACAACACCGGCGAACATTCCGTAATTCCGTAGCCTTCAATGACAGGCACGCCGAACGCCGCCGTTATTCTGTCGTCCATTTTAATGTTATATTTGTCGCCACCGGTGATTAAAATTTTTACGAAATCTAATTTTTTGTTTTGACGTTCAAGCAACGCCGCTGCGAAATTAAACATCGTCGGCACGAGCAGGAGAACGTCGGGGCGAGCTTCTTCGAGAGCTTTAATGACGTTCGACGGCGGCATAAAGTTTTCAACAAGAACTTGCGACGCTCCAAGCACGAACGGCAATACGCAGCAGACTGTAAAGCCGAACGCATGGAAATTTGGCAAGACGTTCAACAAAGAATTTTCCGGGGTTAAGTCTTTTATTTGTTTCAAACAGGCTTCGACGTTGCTAAAAATATTTTCGTGAGTCAATGGCACGGCCTTAGGGTCGCCTGTCGTTCCGGAAGTCGAGAAAATCACGGCGAGCTTCTTATCAAGTTCATCAGCCGGGGCCGTAACGCCTGAAAAATTTTCTTCGCCGGTGATTTTTTCAAAATTAAATCTCGAGCAATGACGCCCGGAATTTTTCAAAGCGTCTTCGAGTTCTTTCTTGACACCTTCGGACAACGCAACCGCGAACGGCTTCAATAAATCCAAAGTCTTTAATAATGAAAGCTCCCCGGTCTTTTCGTTCAACGGACAATAAACGCCACCGAGCTTCCAGACTGCATACATCAGCGCCAACGACATCGGCGAGTTAGGAATCAGGACGGCCAAGCGCTGACCTTCAGAGAAGCCCGCGCCTCTTAAAACTTCGACGCATTCGTCAGCAAGTTTTTTAAATCGCGTTGCGCTCCACCACGTGCCGCGAAACCAGAAGCAATTTTTTTCGGGATATTTTGAGATATATTCATCAATTTTATTTGCAAGCATAAAAATTTTTTACCTCCCTCGTAAAATTAAATTTTCTTATGTGTATTTTATTTTATTCTTCGCGATTTTTGTAGTAGAATACATAAAACACAGATTCAAAATTTTTCAATAAAATTTAGTTTTTTATTTTTAGAGGGAGGGTTTTTTCTTTCATGGCATTCAAAAGAAATTGGAAAACTATGGACGGAAACGAAGCAGTCGCTCACGTAGCGTACGCTTTTTCTGAAATGGCCACGA
>CAJORD010000298.1 GCA_905236605.1 uncultured Synergistales bacterium
GGCGTGAAATTAGAAGTTTCTTCGGACATGCCCGCGCTACAACTCTACACCGGCAACTCGATCGGCCATGCTAAGGGCAAAGACGGAGCAGTTTATAATAACTTTGACGGCTTCGCGCTTGAGTGTCAGCAATTCCCCAACGCCGTCAACGAACCACAATTCCCCAACGCGGTAATTAAAGCCGGAGAATTAAATCACGCGTTCATCGAATACAAGTTTTCTTGAAAAACGATTTAGGCGTAATGTATAATCCTAAAAAATTTCCCTAAGTTAGGAGCAAAATTAAAAATGTTAAGAAAAAATATTACCCCCCCCCAAGAAGATGAATTAGAGAATGCCCCAGACGAAACTGAGCCTATAAGCGAGGACGCTATTCAGTCCGCACTCGAAAACATCCACGGTGTTATAGGTGCACGCGAGGAGCTTGAAGACGAACGTCAGAAAAGAGAGAAGCTCGAGAAAGACAACGCCGAGCTCAAGAAAAAACTGATAGTAATTACGTCAAAGCCAGACAGGCAAGACGAGATTAAAAAGTCAGGCGGCATAATCTCGACTATCTTTTATTGGGTTAGCAGAAAGCTTATCATTTTAGTAATGCTGGCAGTCCTTGCTGTATCTGCGCTATTATGGGCGTATTCTTCTGTTCACTCGTTATTCAAGACTAATTCAACCAGCAATATAGGCGTTATTGTAACCGCCGTTGAAGCTTGCGCTGAGATGATAACATATCGTGCCTATTTCGAGTCGATCGCAGATTTTTCCGAAACTGGCTGGATTTGGGATAGAAAATTTGCTGTGATATTCGGTGGTACTGTTGACTGCGGATTCGACATGCGAAAAGCTAAGGCGGAAATTTTCGAGGAAGAGAAAAGAATTGAAATTACTCTTCCGCATTGCTATGTTTTAAGAGCAAATGTCGATATAAAAACCATGAGAGTTTATGACGAAAAGGGAAGCCATAAGCTCGAAGAACAGAACGCAGTAATAGTCCGCGCACAAGAAGAAATACAAGAGAGAGCGACAAAAGAATGGAATATTCTCGTACTCGCTGAAGATAACGCCGTGAAACTCTACAAAGATTTCCTAAAATCATTTAACTATGAAGTCAGCGTCGTTTTCACTGACAACGAGAGCGAACTTAACGTTCCTTCAGGCAACAAGATAGACACTATGAAGGGCGGAGGCGTTCTCGTAGTTCACACTGCCCCCGAAAAAGAATCAAAGGAGGCAAAAAAATAATGTTGTCGCGTTTAGAATGGCTGTTAATCGGCATCATAGCAGCGCAGTTGTGCCTTAGCGACTCTATGTGGAAGTTACTGAATATAATCGGCGGATTGTTCAAGGCGGCCTTTACGTGGCTCGGAATATATCCTACGTTGTCGGCAATGCTTGCGTGGTTAAGCGGCAAATGGATTCCCCGCTGGATTAGTTCGATTCTCGCAGGTCTAGTAACACTTCTTGGGGCGTTATCAGGATATTACAAAGGCTATAACAAAGGTTATGATGACGCAGTAGCCGGGCGTTCGAGAAGCTGGACTGCATCAATACACCGAATGTTTGTTAAGGAAAAAGTGCAAGAAGTGCAACAAGATGAACAAAAAGAAAAAAGCGGCGGCTGGTTCAGTTGGTTTAGAAAAAAGCGTTGAGTTTGTAAAAAAAATAAATTCGTGAGACTGCACAGCGACTGAAAAATTTTAAGATTTTTGTAGTGACCAAAGTAGTGACCAAAATAAAATCTCCCTGACGAATTTCATCAAGGAGATTTTTTAATTTAGAGCATTATAACACTGTGTTAATTTCCTTGTCCGTAATAAGCGTTAGGGCCGTGCTTACGCAAATAATGTTTGTCTAAAACATACTGCGGAGCTTCGGCGGCGTTCGGATCAATCGTGATTGTGTACATTGCCATCTTCGCCATTTCTTCAAGAACTACAGCGTGATAGACGGCTTGCGCAGGACTCTTGCCCCATGTGAACGGCCCGTGGCAACGGCATATGACTCCCGGGACTGCAAGCGGGTCTAATTTTCTTTCGTTGAACGTCGAGACGATAACTTTTCCCGTATTGA
>CAJORD010000299.1 GCA_905236605.1 uncultured Synergistales bacterium
GTTTTCAAAGCGGCTGACGCTGCAAACAGCGAGCTTACGCCCGGAATAATTTCAAATGGAATTTTATTTTTATCCAAAATTGTAATTTGTTCACGAATTGCACCATAAAGCGAAGGATCTCCCGAATGAAGTCGGACAGTTACTAAATTTTTTTCATGTCCCTCAATTAATTTTTGAGAAATTTCTTCCAATGTCATAGAAGCACTGTCAAAAATTTCACAATCATAGCGCGCATAAGTTTTTATTAATTCAGGATTAACAAGAGAGCCGGCGAAAATAATTCTACCGGCTTCACTCAAAATCTTTGCACCGCGAACAGTGATTAAATCTACGGCTCCCGGCCCTGCTCCAATGAAATAAATCATAACGTTACAATTTTTAATCCAAGTGAATTTGCAAGTTCTTCACACTCTTTGAAATTGTACATTAGAGTTTCTTTTCTGTGTGAATCGCTTGAAAGAATTACCTTCCCATTATGAGCCGCGATATATTCCAAAATTCTTTTTGATGGATAAGGTACTGTCTTATATCCGCGGGACATTGCGCCAGTGTTGATTTCAAAAGGCTTTCCAGTTGCTAATAATTTATTTAATGCCATTTCTGTTGCTTGTATATAACGTGGGTGATTTTCATCAAAAAATTTGTTGCCGTCATTGAATTTTGAAATTAAATCGAAGTGTCCGATTATGTCAGCACCGGTTTTGTTTACAACATCTGCGACAGTTGCAAAATAATTTTCAGTGAGTGAATAAACATCACCGCCAAATTTTTTCACTGCCTCTTCAAAATGTTGGAAAGTGTGATCGACCGCGATATATTCGCCATCGCATGTAACATAATGCAACGAGCCAATTATAAAGTCATAGCCTTCAGCAGGAAAATCAGAATAGTAATCTTGTTCAATACCACATAAAATTTCAATTTCAGACTTGTATTTTGATTTTAATCTGTTAATCTCGGCTTTGTATTTATCTGATTTTTCAGGTGTCATACAAACATGCGGGTCAAACGATGTGTATGAATGCCCGGAGAAACCAATTTTTTTCATTCCTCGAGATATAGCTTCAAGCACCATATCTTCGGGAGTATCCTTGCCATCACAATAAATCGTGTGCATATGAAAATCCGATAAAACCATTTTATTCACCAATACTCTTTCTAATCCAGTTACGCAAAAATTTTAATTGTTCTTCAGTGTGAAACCAGTGTTCGCCGCCGTTCATTACAGTTAAAGAACATTTGAAAGTATCACAAAATTTTTTTACAGTACTAAAATCTACAAGATCATCTTTATTTCCATAAAGAATTTCAGTTGCTGGATTCCATTGGGTTATGGTGTTTGATAATACATAATTCCAATAATCCCACGAAAAAGTTTGTCCGGAAGATGTTGTAATCACGCGCTCTTGTTGTAAGCGTTCCAGCGATATATTTACACTGTTCATCATTTTTAATATCAGGCTTTTCATGTCTAAGACTGGCGATACAAACATACAATTTTTTAATTGTTCGTCTTTGAAACTTAACATACTGAACCATGCACCGATACTGTTTGCAAAAAGCGAGATATAATCATATTTTTCTTCCGCAAATTCAATAATATTTTTTAATTCAGGTACAACATGCCAAGGGTCAAAGGAATTAATTTCAGCCCTGCGCGAACCGTGGCCGGGTAAATCAATGCTTAACACTTGCCAACCGGCTTCACAAACTAAATCCGCTAGTAACTCCGCTTCTTCCTTACAGCCGCCCTGACCATGAACATACAAATATAATTTATTTGCTGATTTTCCCCAAAGTATCACTGGAATATCATGCAACAAAAATTTTTCTTGCTCAATAAACATACTAATTTGTCATTTTCTCCTGCTTTACTTTCTTATCTATGACATGACGCGAGGCAAGCTCTTTTATTACGTCTTTAATCTCAATATCCATTTCCGCCATTAATACTAACATGTGATAGATTAAATCGGAAATTTCGTAGATCGTTTCTTTTCGGTCATTCTTAGCTGCGATAATGACTTCCGAGCTTTCTTCGCCGATTTTTTTGAGAATTTTATCCAATCCTTTTTCAAACAAATACGACGTGTAAGAGCCTTCAACTTTTTCATTTTTGCGACCTTTGATTAATTCCATAAGCCCGCACAGCGTGAACTTTTCATGAGCTTCTTCTTCGCGTTCCATTACATCATCTACAAAGCATGAGTAATTACCTAAGTGGCACGCAGGGCCATCAGGTTTTACAAATACCAAAATTGTGTCGCGGTCGCAGTCGGCTTTTATTTCTTTTATGTGCTGATAATTGCCGCTTGTTGCGCCTTTAAGCCATAATTCTTTGCGTGAACGACTCCAAAAACAAGTTAGTTTTTTCTCAAGAGAAATTTGTAAGCTCTCTTTGTTCATGTAGGCAAGCATTAAGACGTCGCCACTGTCATCATCAACAACGATAGCCGGTATTAATCCGTTTGAATCAAATTTTAATTCGTCAATATTTACCATTTTTACAACCTCACTAATTAAAATTACAGCCCTTCAAGAATTTTTATAATTTCAGGGCTTGCTCCGCTTTGTATTGCCCAATCTTTTGCGGTCTTGCCAAAAAATAAACTGTCCTTAGCTTTTACGTCTGCGCCTGCAATAATTAATGCTCTTGTAATTTCAGGATTAGGATTAAATCTTGCGGCATACATTAAAGCGGTCTGGCCGTCTTTTGATTTAGCATTTACATCAGCACCAGCTTTAACAAGATTTAATATGCTAGTGGGTGGCGTCGTTTTTTCCGAAGCTAGCATCATGAGAACAGTTAATCCTTTATTATCCTTTGCGTTCAAATCTGATCCCGCATTAACGAGTTTCTCAGAGATTTTGATATTGGGATTGAATTTTATTGAATACATTAAAGCTGTCATACCGTTATTGTCTTTCGCATTAAGCGTTGCACCGGCTTTTAGCAGCTCATCTATTACGTCAGAACGTTGTGTATTTACAGCCGCAGTCATAAGTGGCGTTACGCCATTCTGTTGTTATATATTGACATCGGCTCCAAGAGCGACAAGAAATTTTATATCAGCAGGCATCGTTTCTTCGTCAATAGCGTAGAAAAAAGCTCTTTTTCTGTCTCTGAATATGTCAAATTTTTGAGCCAACCTCTTCATCTGGGGATTTTTATCGCTGTATTTAGCGAAATCAAGAGCACTCCTGCCCTTTTTGTTTTTGAATGTTATATCGGCATTGGCATCCAGCAAGAATTTTATTATTTTTGCACTGCCGTTAATTGCAACCACATTCATGAATACTGAATCTCCGTCATTATCTATAACGCTTATATCGGCACCGGCATTTAATAACATTCTTGTTACTTCCGGAGTGGCAGCAGATGACATCAAGGCAGTCCATCTATGCTCGTCTTGAGCGTGAACATCAGCACCAGCGTTTAATAAA
>CAJORD010000300.1 GCA_905236605.1 uncultured Synergistales bacterium
ATTTTCAACATCGGCGGCGGAATCAGAAACGATAAAAAATTCAAAGCCGTTCAGATTGGCGGCCCGTCCGGCGGGTGCTTGACTGAATCTCAACTTGATGAGCCGTTAGACTTCGACAGCGTTAAAAAATTAGGAGTTATTGTCGGTTCGGGAGGACTTGTCGTAATGGATGAGAGTACCTGCATGGTAGAAGTTGCCCGCTTCTTCATGGAGTTCACTCACAGAGAGTCCTGCGGAAAGTGCGTTCCATGCCGTGAAGGTACTCTGAGAATGTTGGAAATCCTCGAGAGAATTGTAGCAGGTCAAGGCGAAATGGAGGACATCGACAAGTTAAGAACACTCGCCGATTTAATTATTCATACTGCGCTCTGCGGTCTTGGAAAATCTGCTCCGCTCCCTGTTGTAAGCACGTTAAATTCTTTCTTGGACGAGTATATTGAACATATTCAGAATAAAAAATGCCCGGCGCATGTCTGCCAGAAGCTCAAGCAGTACACAATCGACAAAGAAAAATGCAAATCTTGTTCAAAGTGTGCGCGCGGCTGTCCTGTTCAGGCTATATCAGGTGCGCCTAAAGTCCCGTATGAAATAGATCAGGCCAAGTGCATTAAGTGCGGTGCTTGTATGGCGGCTTGCCCGTTCAAAGCTATTGACGTTGCTTAGGAGGTGTTGAAAATGGGAGTAATGAAAATTGACGGTTATCCTGTCGAATTTACAGACGAACCTAATATTCTTTCTGTTATAAGAAAAGCCGGAATTGATTTGCCGACCTTGTGCTATCATTCTGAACTTTCGATTTATGGAGCTTGCAGGCTCTGCACTGTTGAAGACGACAAAGGCAGAATGTTTGCTTCGTGTTCCGAACAGCCTCGCGACGGCATGAGCATTAAGACAAGCACGCCTCGATTAGTTCGATACAGAAGAATGTTAATTGAATTAATGTTGGCTTCGCACCATCGCGACTGCACAACTTGCGTTAAGAATGGCGATTGTGAATTACAAAATCTTGCTCATAGGCTTGGGGTCAGTTCCGTGCCTTGGGGTTATCGTGAAAGAAAGTATGAACGCGATTTTAGTTCGCCCTCAATCGTTCGCGACCCTGATAAATGTATCTTATGCGGCGACTGCGTGAGAGTTTGCGAAGGCATTCAAGGTATTAACGCTATCGACTTTGCTCATCGTGGAACGGACGCTATGGTCATTCCGGCATTCAACAAAGAAATTGCTAAAACGGACTGCGTAAACTGCGGTCAATGTCGCGTCGTTTGTCCTACAGGAGCCATCAGCATTAACACGAATATTCGTCCAGTCTGGGAAGCATTGGCCGATCCTAATGTGAAAATCTTTGCACAAGTTGCCCCGGCTGTTCGCGTTGCGGCTGGTCAAGCGTTCGGTGGGCCTCGTGGTGAGAACGTTATGGGGAAAATCGTTGCAGCTCTTCATCGTCTCGGCTTCGACGAAGTTTATGATACGACTTTCGGAGCAGACATGACAATTTTAGAAGAGAGCAAAGAATTTCTCGAAATTTTCGAGAAGGGCGGGCCGTTCCCGTTATTCACATCTTGTTGCCCTGCGTGGGTGTCATTCTGTGAGAAACGCTGGCCGGAATTTGTCTCACATATATCAACAAGCTATTCGCCGCTTCAAATGCTCGGTTCTGTTGCTCGTGAATACTACAAAGACCCGAAGAACAACGAAGGCAAAAAAGTTCTTTCTGTCGCTATCATGCCATGCACAGCAAAGAAAGCCGAAATTTTGCGCGAAGACTTGAAGCGCGAAGGCAAACAGAATGTTGATTACGTCCTCACTACCGAAGAAATGATAACCATGATTAAGCGCGCGGGGATTCGTTTTGATTCACTTGAAAGCGAAGCCGCAGATATGCCTTTCGGAATGGGCTCGGGCGGCGGTGTCATCTTTGGGAACTCCGGCGGAGTTATGGAAGCCGCATTAAGAACACTGTGCGAAGGCCCTGACCGTCCTGCGATTGAAGAATTAAGACAGAGCGGTGTTAGAGGCCCCGGCCCGTTGCGCGAGTTCACGTTCAACTACAAAGGGCACGAAATCAAAGCTGCCGTCGTCAGCGGACTTGGTGAAGCCGACGCGTTATTACATCGAATTAAGAACGGTGAAAGCTTCTATCACTTTGTAGAAGTCATGGCCTGCCGACGTGGCTGTATCATGGGCGGCGGTCAACCGGCTCACGCAGGATTCAGGACTAAAGAGGCCCGTAAGCACGGACTTTATGAATCAGACGTGAACACGCAAATTAAGAAATCAAACGAGAACCCAACAGCTCTCGCTCTTTACGACACTATGATTAAAGGCAGAGAGCACGAATTACTTCACAGTCATAGATAAAATCAAAAAATCCTCCCCTCGTGTTAAAATTTTGACACCGAATCTTTCATTAAAAAATTAAAAACAGGGGAGGAAATCTCTTCATGAAAAAATTAATAAATCAAATTGACAAAATCGTCGATGAAATGCTCGACGGTATGACGGCGGCTTATCCGCAGTACGTGAAAAGACTCGAAGGTTTTGAAGTCCTCGTTCGTGCTTCCGGGCCAAGTGCTAAAGTCGCGTTAGTTTCTGGCGGCGGCTCCGGTCATGAACCTTCACACGGTGGTTACGTCGGCAAAGGAATGTTAGACGGCGCAGTAGCGGGCGAAGTCTTCACATCTCCAACGCCGGATCAAGTCTTCGAGGCCGTCAAAGCTGTTGACGGTGGCAAAGGCGTTTTGCTCGTCATCAAAAACTACACGGGCGACGTTATGAATTTTGAAATGGC
>CAJORD010000301.1 GCA_905236605.1 uncultured Synergistales bacterium
CATGGATTTCACGACTAAACAGCGCAAAAATACAACTCTAGCCGAAACGCAAGACAGTGATGATTGGCTCATACTGCACGACGGTAAAGAAGCGGCAAAAAAAGCTAGAAAGGCAGACGCAAATCACGATGAAACTTACTATCAGGCTTTCAATCCACGTAAATCATTCGCAGACTGGCTTAAAAAAGCTGGCGAAAGAATAAGACAACTCTTCGTATCGTCAACTGAAACGTCGAAAAAAACAAACGCAGGCCCTGTCTACGATACGACATTGACAAAACCTGAATCAGAACGCCGAATGACAGAAGCTCAAAAAGGCATTCGACGGAACAGAATAATTAGCAACATTCGCAGGGGAACAAGGAATTTACTACACGAAATTAGAGGCTCTTACCCAGAACTATCAGGCGAAAACGCAAAAGGGAAAGATTTATACTACGCCAAGGGACAGTTGGAGTTACTCGGTCGGAGAAAATCTAAAATGATATTCGACGCAACCAAGGCTATTGAAAGAAATCTTGCCGGATTAAACGCAAGTCAGTTAGACTTGTTTACCCGAAAACGAATTTTGAACGATATGAAATGGCGCAACGAACAACACCCAGAATACGGCCTTCCGTTCGCATGGGACAATGAAACTTTACAAACAGACTACGATAAAATTACACAACTTTACGACGGCGACGAAGCAGTTAAAAAGGCTGTAGAAACAGAAGAAAAAGAAATGCTCGCTTTATCCAAAAAATTCATTGATACTGCGAAAAAACTCGGCTTAAATCTCAAAGGAGTATTCAGAAATCCTCACTATTACCGCCATATGATTATTGAGTATGCTAACTTTGGAATACAAAATAACGGTAATCGTAAGGGGAGAACAAGCGGTGAAGTTAATCCTGACCAAGATGTTCATGACATAATACAATCTGCGTTAAGCGATATTACAAACCGCAGTTACATGAAGAAATGGCGAGGCTCAACGCTTGATATTAACGCTAACTATCTCCAAAGCCAGAGCGAGGTTCGCGCCCAAATGCTCATGGATATTGCAACTATGGAGACGCTAATTAATCTCAAAGAACATTATGATAAATCCGCCGAATTTAAGGAGAAAATGAAAGCGGTACAATCGGACGAAGAAACATATAGTCAGGGTGAAGGCATCAATCTAAGCGACGTGATTCCAGAAGGGTACGAACTTTACAGCCCTCGTGGTTCAGGATTGATAAGGTCAGGAAATACAACAGCCGAAAACGCGCTTGATATGGCTATTAACATGGCTTCTGAAGAGACAGGACTGCCGCTCGATGAGATTATGAACGCCAATGGAATTAATGACGAAGAATTTTTTAATCAACTTTGGGTCGTCCCAAAAGAAATTAAAGAAACTCTCAAACGAATGTCTAGGGGACGGCGCGGAGGCCCGATTTTCAATGCCGCCAGAGAAATAACTTCATGGTGGAAACGTGTTGTTCTCTATAGTCCGTTCAGAAACTTGACATACAACGAACGAAATTTCACGGGCGACTTAGACGCAATGGTCGCGGGCAACTTCGAGAGTTTGAAATTCTTGCCACAGGCAACAAAAGAACTCACAGCGCACTTGCGCGGCAAAGAGATAACGCAGGATTTACAAGACTTCATAGACCGAACAGGCGGCGTCTTACGCATTCAGAGCATGATATTCAGTGATAAAGAAAACGCTGAATTAGAGAAAAACGCCAGAGAAAGTAAACAGGGCAATGACACAGCTTCAATCCCACGAAAAGGCTGGAATGCAGTCAAAAAGTTCTTCCAGTGGGAAGTGAATATGACAAAATACCGCGAAAATCTCTTGCGTTACGCGGCTTATCTTGCATACAAACAAGACATGGAGCAAAATGACGGGACGCCTACTTCATGGGGAGCTTCAAATCCTGATGAAGTCATGGCCTTACCTGAAGTCAAAGACAGAGCCTACAAAATGTCAAATGACTTGCTCGGGAACTACGATGACATTAGCGACTTCGGCAAGCATTTAAGCGAAATGTTAATCCCGTTCTGGCGTTGGCAAGAAGTCAACATGAAACGCTACTACAGGCTTATTAAGAATGGTTTACGAGGGGACAACGCAAGCACCGTAACAAAGCGCTTACTAATGGCGCAGACAACAAAATTGCCGTTCTACGCGATAGCCGGTGCTGAAACATTCGGGAAAATCGCTCTCATGACAGCGTTAATTCAGATGTTTAACCGTTTTGTATTCCCTGACGATGACGACGAATTACCAAACGACGTGAAATATAGGCCACATATCACGCTTGGGGAACATGGCGGCAAAGTCTATTACTTCGACAGGATCGGCGCTCTTGCAGACGCGGCAGACTGGCTAAGTCTCGACAGCATAGTCCTTGACGCCAAAGAGCTTATGGACGGTCAACAGTCAATCGGCGGCTATCTGAAGAAAATGACGCAAGCTCCAGTCAGCAAAGTCATAGGACAGCTTAACCCCATGCTGAAAATGCCGATTGAGTTAGCCACTGGACGCAGCCTTTATCCGGACGCATTTAACTCACGAACAATCAGAGACACTGGCGAATATGTTGCTCAATCCGTCGGTGCGGCGTGGCCTTATAAGATACTCACGGGCAGGCCGCACTCTAACGCCGACGAGCTAACGAAACTCGTGTTATACTCGCTTGACCCTGACGAAGCGGCTTATTTCCAGACACTTGATAAAGTCCGTCAATTCCAAGAGCGCGTGCTTGACAAGCATTTTGACGGCTTCGCAACAACAAAACGCGGTGAGGCATTAAGGAATATGAAACGGGCAATGCGTTACAAAGATAAAGAAGCAGTCAGGCGCTACATGCGTGAGTACATGCAACTCGAAGGGACAAACAAAAAACTGACGCAATCTATGAAGGCAATGGCCCCGCTCGCCGGTTTGAGCAAAGACG
>CAJORD010000302.1 GCA_905236605.1 uncultured Synergistales bacterium
AATTTTCCCACGCGAGCCTGACGCGCTGCAAGTTCATCATGAAGTTTATCGAGCGCTCTTTGAGTGTCGTAAAGCTGTCTGTGAAGCTCTTCAGGGTCAGGAATGGCCGCGCCTGAAACATAAGGGTGAGAGATAGAGCCGCACAACGGGCAAGGTAAACCGTCCTGCAAAAGTTCGCGGACCGCTTCAATATCTTGAATACGTTTTAGAAGTTCCGAACGCTTTTCAAGTTTTGCAACCTCGGCTTGAAGTTCGTTAATCCGTCCTGACTGTTCAACATCACGAATATTAAGATTACGGGTCTCTTGTTGGATTCGAGTTTTGATTTCCTGAAAATTTTTCACGCGCTCTTCAAGGTCGCGAACGGCCTGAAATTTTTTATAGAGTTCGTCAAGGTCGGTAAGTCGTTGCGTATTTCTGTCGCAAATTTCGCGCCACTCGGCTATGGTCTTGCCCTTGAGAGAGCTTTCAAAAAACGACCGGGCCTTCACAAAAAATTTTTCGTGGACAGCGAGACTGTGAGTAGAGTCCGCTAGCGTTGTTGAGCGATCATTAAGAACAGTTTGCGCCTGTTGACGCTGTTCGATAGCTTTATTCCACGAAGATTTTAATTCGAGCCGCCGCGCTTCCGCCTTCTCGAACATTGAAAAACATTTTTGAATACCCGCCAATCCCGTCTGCAATTTTTCATCAATCGAATGAAACTGCAAAAATTTTCTCGTCTCACGCATAGCGAGTTCTAATTTTTCAAGCTCGATTCGCTCTTTCTCAACGCGTTCGGCGCATTCTTTCCGCTGTCGCTCGGCTTCCGTATATTCTTCGCGAGTCTGTTTAACGGCTTCCTGACGGTCTTTAATTTGTTCGTCAAGCCCCTTAACCCGCTGCACTATATTTTGAAGTTGAGTTTGCGCTGCGAGTTTGTCGCGATATTCACCCTCAATAATATTCAGAGCCTCTTCCGCGTTTCGAAGGTCTGCGCGCGCGGTCGTCATTTCGTCACGGAGAGTGGCTTGACGAATTTTATTTTTCTCGCGCATTGCTCGAAGTTCTTTTATGACTTCGTAATCTTCGCCAAGCTCAAGAGTTTTTCCGCCTCTTTCAAGTCGCTGCTTCGACGGCACAAAAAGAGCAGACCGACGTTCCCAATCTGCACGGCGTGCGTCAATATCCTTTAATAATTCGCGTTGATGAATTTCGGCGGCTTTGCGCGTCAAGAGATTTTTTAATTTTTCAAAGTCTTGTAATAATTCTTCAACCTGATTTTCAAGCGTCATGTTCGTTTTTGCTCCCTTCAAAAATTATTTTGCCATTTTCACTTTTAATTGTCATTTTCCTGCTCCATTGAAAAATAAAATTTGACGGCTTCGCAATTAAATTCGCAAGTTCTTCGCAACGTTCGCGCGACAAAGTTTTCAAATTTAAGTTTCGCCCGGCCTCACGAATCACTAAAGCTCTTTCCTCATTCGTGAACGTGCGCAAAATTTTTCGACTTAAAACTAAATTTTGAAAATCTGAATCCCTACAACGCTCTAATAATTCTCGGCTTCGTTCGTCTTCGGCCTGTCTTAATGCGCGCATGTCTTCACCAAAATTTGCAAGGTGTTCGACGGCGGAAGAATTAATTTTGCTATTTATTAATGGAAGAATCTTCAGTCGAATAAAATTTCGAGTGTATTCGGTTTCGTCGTTGGTGCTGTCGTCGCGCCAAGGAATTTTTCTGACTTTCAAAATCTCCCGCAAAAAATCGCGCCGAAGTCCTAAGAGCGGCCGAAAAAATTTTATTCCGTTATATTCTGTGCATTCGGTCATTCCGACGGCGCCACGAATCCCGGAGCCTCTCAAAATATTAAATAAAACAGTTTCGGCCAAGTCGTCGCGATTATGTCCAAGAAAAACTGAAACAGAAGCATCAAAAAATTTTTGATGAATTATTTCGCAAATTGCCTCACGTCTTAGACGACGGGCCGCGGCTTCGAGCGATTCACCTTTTAATTTTTGTTCAGGGACGTTAATTTTTTCTGCGGCTGCTTCGATTCCAAACTCGTGAGCGAGTTTCATCACAAAATTTTCATCTTCATCAGCTTCAGTGCCTCTGATTCCGTGGTTGACATGAACGACAAAAATTTTCCCGTCATAAAATTTATGAAAGAGCCACAGCAGCGCAACAGAATCGCCGCCGCCTGATACAGCGATAACGGCGCCCCTGTTATTTGCTGGAAACCAGCCTTGACGCTTGCCCGTGTCTTCAAAATATTTTTTTAGAACATAATCTGAAAGTTCAAAAGGGATTTCGGATTTATAAAATTTAATTCCCATATAACAATCTGTAAATTTCTAAATTCGCTGAAACTCTTTGAACATAGCCGTTAGTCTCCTCGAATTTCACGGCCTCGATCCAGTGTGGCAAGTCTGCGCGTTCACCTACGGCTTTGAGCCATTTACGAGCGTTGCCGCTTCCTGCGTTATAGGCCGCCATGACGTATTCTTTTCTCGCAAAATTTTTGCCGAGCCAACCTAAGTGCGACGTTCCTAATTTAATATTGTCGCTAGCGTTGTATAAATCGTAATTTTTGAGTCCCGCGCGCTTGGCCTCTTCTTTAGCAGTCGCTGGCATAAGCTGCATTAATCCCGCTGCGCCGACCCAACTCTTAGCGCTGACTTTGAACGCACTTTCCTGACGCATTATCGCCCAAACGAAATTATTTTCGACGCCGTACTGTTTGGCCGCAGCGTCAACGAGATTTTTATAAGGCCGTGGATAGAGAGCTTCTAAGTCCGAACGATAAAGCGTCGCACTCGAAGTCATTAAAGATTCAAGCCTGCGAGCTTCGGAGTAACTCTCTTCAAGTCCGAGCCATTGCGACAAAATCAAAGCTCGATATAATTCGCGCGCGGTTGCCTTCGGGCGTGAGAGTCTTAAGTAAGCGTGATTAATAAATCCCCATTCTTCGAGCTCCGAGGGCTTGAGATTCAAATTCGGGTTAGTGCCGTTAAGAATTTTGGGATTCGGATTAATCAAAAGGCCGTAAATCGTGAGCGGATATTTATTTTTGAGAGTATTAAGAGTGTTTTGAGCGGCCTGATTTTGCCCGGCGAGTTGTTGCGCGTGAGCGAGCCAATATAAAATTCTTGCGCGTTTATAAAAAGTAACGTCCGGCGCGTCGGTCTGTCGAAATAATTTTACGGCCTCGGCAGCGTTCCCGGCGTCAAGATTTCGCCAAGCTCTTGCCCATAAGACATTGAAAGAAAAATTTGTGCCGGGGAAAGATTTCAAAATTTGAGCTTCGTAAATATCTCTTGCTTGCGGATTGTCTTTGCCAGTGAGATTAACAAGAGCCTGAAGCGCGCGCGCCTGAACATTCCCGCGACGTTCCCGAGCTATGCGTTCAAGAACTCGCATAGTTTTTTCTTTCATGCCTTTGTCTTTTGCGAGATTGCCGAGACGAGTTACGGAGCTAGCCGCGTAAGAGTTGCCGCTGATGGCGAGATTACCCCACAAATTCAAAGCGTTATCGTTTTGTTTCAGTCGCGAGTTCGCCCACGCTTTGTAATAAAGAGCTTTGCGACCCGTCGCTGTGTTTAGATATTCGAGGGCCTTTTGATTGTCGCCCATAGTGTGATAATAAACTCCAAGCGCCGTTTTGATATTGTTGTTCATGTTTTTAACTTGCGACAACACGGCGGCAGCCTCTTTGTTGCTTCCTTGAAGTTCAAGCAGCTTCAAAGCATTTTCAACTTGATTGCCCGTGTTAAATTTCACAAGCCGCGTGAGCGTATAAATCTTTCGTTCGTCAGTGCCTGCGTTCGTCAACATTCTATTTAACGACGAAAGAGAATTTTTAGAATCCTGATTTTTGTCATAAATCCGATATTGAGCGAGCGCGACATAATATTTCAGATCCGTAGGCGCGTTTTTATAAAGACTGTCCGCGAGCGTTAGAGCTTTTTTATCTTGATTCAAATTTTCGTAGCCAAGCAGCCGTGTCATATCTGCGTAAGGACGAACGGACGCCGGGAAATTTTTTGAATGACTTTCGAGAAGCTCAACAGCCTCTTGCCATTTATTTTGAAATCTGTAAGCGTTGGCCATGAGCGAATAGTCGTTTGCAGTTTTCTTTTTCAGCGAATTAAATTGCATTTCCATTTCCGGCCAAGCGCGTCGCCAAAAAAGATTTTTCAAGCTCTCCGCACCGTACGAACACGACGCGAAGATTAATAAAAACAAAATCGCGGGGAAAAATTTTCTGTGCATATAAAATTGAAGTCTCCTTAAAAAAATTTTGAATAATTATATAATGCGCTTTTTTAATTTTTCGCAGACTTCGTAATTAAGATTATAAAATTCTTCGCGCGTCATTTTGTCTTCAAAAAAAACTTTGTACATAGCCTCGACGTTGCAAAATAGCGGCCGTGATTTATAAATTCTGCACAGATTTTTTTCCGCGTCTAAAAATCTGCACGCTCCCGACTCGTCAGCAAGACGCTCTAAAATTTTTACTTTGCCGACGTTCTTGCAACATTGACCGCAACAATCGCACTTGAACATTTGAAATCCTCCTCTGCCAGCTGGGCTCCTGCCGTGCTATAATTCAAAAATCCAAAATCAATTTTAACTTAACGGAGGTGCAAACGTGTTTGACTTTTTTAAATTCCCAAGGAAGCAAAGAAGAAAGTAAGAAGTTTCTAACTCCTCACTCCTCACGCCTAACTCCTAATTTTAATAATTCCGCCTTTGCGTTCGTTACGAGTGTCGTGCATGTTGCGAAGGCTGAACCATTGATACTCGGCATATGTTACGGTCATAACTTTAATATCGTCTTCAGTTTCTTCATAGCCCGCTAAATTAAACCAGTGCCACTGAAAATCATCGAGTTTAATATCGTGGTGCATGAGCATTAAGAATGGCACCGGAAAATTTCTGTCAATTTGATTTACAATAGCAGCCGCGAAAGTTTCATAATCGACATTTCCAGAAATTCCTTCGAGAATCAAATTTTCATTTTTAATTTCTTTCATGTAATCATAGAAGCCGCAAATATAAGTTTCAAGATAATCAATTCCATGATAGCGCGGAGTCAAAAATGGTTTCATAATCGAAGCAAATTTTATAAAATCCGTGCGCGATAAATTTTCTGCGTCGAACGGGTAGAGCGTCCTAAATTTTTCGGTCTGAAGTCGAGATAAAAAAATGCAAATGTCGCACGCCGTTACAGCAGCACAGCCTCCCATGTTCATATCCCATTCGGGCAGCCAATCTTGATTACCGCCGGGGGTGCCGTCGATTTTGAAGTAATCTAAAATTTTTTTGTGCAACAAATTTTCTCACACAGCTTTCAACAAAATTTTTTTGAGCAATATATTATAATGCTGAAAAAGTTTCTATCACACGAAGGAGAGTGTCAGCTTGAAATTCATGCAAGCATTGCCGATACGTCTACGTCGTTTAAGGCATGGTGTTCATACAACTAAGAGATGTAAAACTTTCTTTACTTGATTCTCTTAATGAACGAGTTTTTGCTGCTGAAATTTTCGACGACACTTATGAATCATACGTGCGTTTTGAGGATTGTTACGACGAGGAAACTTTTGATAAATGCGAAAAATTTTTA
>CAJORD010000303.1 GCA_905236605.1 uncultured Synergistales bacterium
CCCTGTCTGATTGTTTTATATAGCTTCCGATTAAAGACCTGCTGCTTTGCCGGCCTGTAATTTTTCCTGATCTTCCATTACTCTCGCGTAGTCGTTCAGGAATCTGATGAATGCTTCCATGTCAAGCGAGAACTGCTGGAAAGTAGCTTTCTTGTTAGCATAGCTGTTCGCAAAAGCCTCCTGAGCTTCACCGTGCCATTCAGCAACAAGACCGTTGATTAAAGCATCAATACGATTGAGTACATCATCGTTGTCGGCCTTTACCTGGCTGAGACGCTGCGCGCCATCTCTGAGAGCTTCGGGTGTCAATTTTATTTTCATTACAAGTACACCTCCTTTCGTATAAAAACACGCGGATTAAACATCCTCTCTGACAAGCCTAAGCCTTTGTAGCTTCGCCCGTGTCAATATCCTCCATTGTCTGCGAATAGCTTCTCAGGAAGTCTGCGAAATTTGTCATGTCAACGGCAAACTCTTTATACGTTCCCTTCTTTTCATTGAAGCTATTAAGGAATGCCTGCTGGGCTTTGCCTTCCCATCCTGATACTATTTCGTCAACAATCTTTTGAATTCCCTCGATAACATTCTGCTGTTCAGCCTGAATATTTCCAAGGTCTGATGCTTTTTCCGAAAGGACTTCGGGTGTCAACATAATCTCCGGCATTGTAATTTCACCTCCTTTATAAATTTAATGATCTATACTCAATCCCTAAAAATTTTTTAGGTAATGAGAAGCTTAATTAAGCTATTCCGTGTCTTGGTTCCGATCCCCGACCGTGAGGTCTATGTCCGTGATAGCTTTCATCAGGGGCATGATGTCCAAAACCCGAATCTATACTTTCCATGTCAATGGCGTACATAGCTAAAAAATGTGCGAACTTGTCCATGTCGAAAGCAAATTCTTTGTAAGTTCTCTTTTTGTCGTTGAAGCTCTTGACGAAAGATTCTTGGGCTTTGCCTTCCCACCCTAACCAAATTTCATCAACAAGGCGTTGAATCCTGCCTATGATGTGAGCCTGATCGTTTTGAGCTTTGCGAAGCTCCGCAGCCTTATCCCTAAGGATTTCAGGTGTCAACATAATCTCCGGCATAAAAAACTTTCACTCCTTTACAAGAAATCTGCTTGTCCGAAATTTAACTGCTTTGTTTACGATGAAGACATTATATTTAAGCAAACAAATTTTTGGAATAAATTTTTATTGTAAAATTACGTATTAAATAGCGTTATTTTACTGATTACTTTTTAATCATGCCTCAAGCAGGAAGATTTTACTTCCGTCAAAAGCACCGACCTTCAGCAATGTATCATCATTGTTCAATATTTTGTTGTTAAACTCGAAACTGCACGACTTCCAGCCGGAAAATTCACCTTCGTATAAGCTTCTCAAAATCTCAAGAACTCGTCTGCTCAATTCCGCAATCGGAAGCTGTGAAGGAAGTTCCATATCAACACTAAAAACGCCGTCTCCGAAAATCACAGTTACCAAAAATAATTCAGGTTCATTCATGTTTTAATCAGCTCCCTAAATTTTTGCGATTTTCATTTGAACAAGTTTGCCCTTGCGGATCATGCAGCCTTCATGTTGAGCAAAAACTAAATTTTCGCCGCTGTGAAGATTTCTAAATGCCTGATACTCTCCGAGCGAACCTCCTACGGCTATAGCGTTTTCATTGGCAAGACAGTTCATAAAAGGTTTAACCTTATACGTGTGCATTTTTGCAAGACCTTTAATATCGCAGGCGATATAGAAATATACTCCTCTGTCCGCGCCTCCCTGAGTAATATTATTAAGAAGTTTCGCGCTTTCGTTCGAGATGCCTTTGTAAAAATTCGCAAAATCATCAATACAGAACACCACACGTCCTTCATTGTCATCGTCTCGTCCGTCAAATTCCGCCGCAAGTTCTGAAATAATTTCATCAGCTTCTGCAACATTGTGAGCAGTCTTTTTAGCGTTGGGAGTCAAATTCTCAAGGAAATTTTTATCTTCATAAATATAAAGTTTCGTCTTTGGATCATCATTCAGTGTTTTAGCTATAAAGCCAAGAACATTGCTCTTGCCTCCGCCGTCAGTTCCTGAAATAACACAGCCGTTCATGTCTTTGAAGACGAAATCAACAGGCTCGCGAGTCTTTTTATTTATACCTATTTGTACAAAATCGTTACCCGCAAGAAGTTCGCTGACTTCAATCGGAGCTTTTTCAGCTTCTTCGATAGAAGCCCGCTTACCCGTCCACGCCTCAGACATTGATTTTATTTTTTCACGAAGATTTTTAACTCTTTCACCCTCTGTTGCTCCGTTTACAGATACAGCAGTTTGAAATTCCAGAGGTCCTTTTGTTAAACCCCGTCCGGCATGATGACCGGGTTCAACATGACCGTTGCCGCCGACTATTCCCCTGTAATCGCCCTTATCCGTCATCTGAAGAGCGTGATTAGAGCGGACATATTGCGAGACCCTGTACATAAAGCTTCCTGCATTCCCTGAAGTCAGTGCGAGATATATTCCCAAACTTCCGCCTTCACGGGCAACGAGAATTATTAAATCCATCAAGTCCGGATTGTTATTATAGAGTGAAGCCATGTTGTCAACGAGAATTATTATCGATGGCAGGGACTTCTCGGAAATCTCGCAATATGTAGCCAAATCCGAACCTGCAAAAAGTTTTTTTCTTGTTGCGACTTCTGCCGTCAGATAATCTTTGGCTTTGTTTATCTGATCTTTTTCGCCGGGATCGATTATGGCCATACAGTGAGGCAGCGAAGAAAATTTTGCACCCCAGTTTCCATAGTCGAACAAGATAAAATTCATCTGTTCGGGCGTGTAACTTAAAGCCGCTGATAATAAAACTGTCTGTAAAAATGTCGTCTTACCTGACGAAGGTGCGCCGTATAAAATCTGATGACCTTCCTTTGCAAAATCTAAAACAAAAGGATATTGATTTTGATTTTCAGGGTCGTCTATCATGCCGACAGTTACGGAAAGTCCGGAATTTTTAGCTTCCCATGTTCCGTTGCTGAAAGCGGGCGGATTATCAGACAGTTCATCGAGTGAAATAATTTCGGGCAAAGGGTCTAACCAGACATGGCGTGCCCATGAAACATTATTTTTCTCTGCCGTAGCAATTATGTTATTGACGACAGCGTTACCTTCGCTAAGAGCGTTCCGTTTTGCCTTTATCGTTTTGTCATAGGCTTCAGGGCGTGTCTTTTTGCCGTTCAAAGATACGATATTAATTTCAGTTACCGCAGTTTTTTGATTTTGTTCCGGGTTGTAGGGTGCCTTAGCATAAAACGTCTGAACTTCCTCGTAAACCTCATTATTGCCGACTTTTACGATGGCACGGCCTGGGGCTGAAATTCCGAAAGCGTCATTTGTGCCTAAAATTTCTTTACTCTCCGAAGCGTTTGCGGTTTTCAGACAAATTCTGAATTTTGTATTAGCACTGACCTGACCTTTTACAACTCCCTGAGGCGACTGCATCGTAAGAGTAGCGTACATTCCGATACTTCTTCCGACCCTCACGATCGAATTTATGAAATCCCCGGCGTATTCAGGATATTGAGTTGCAAACTCAGCAAATTCATCAACAACTATAATTAAATAAGGCAGAGGGGAAACTTCCGGGTGTTCTTTCTGATAAATCTGATAAGACGAGATATTTTTTGATGAAAGCCAGCTGGCCTGCTCAAAAATTTTCATACGCCGAAGTTTCTCGCCTTCAAGGGATTTTATGCAGCGCGTTATTGTTGAAGGGTCATTCATATTGCTGACAACTCCGGCGATATGCGGTAAGGGTTTCAGGATATTTGAAAGATCGTTACCCTTAAACTCTATAAGGGCGAAATTCAAATCATCAGGCGAAAAATTCATAGCCATTGATAAAAGCCATGTCGTAAGCATTTCACTTTTTCCGCTTCCTGAAGTTCCTGCCGTTATACCGTGAGGCCCCATGGATTTTTCGTAAACATCGAATGAAAATGTATCTCCGTTCTGTCTTACTCCGATAGGCGCTGCAAGGCTTTTAGGCGAAAAACTCGTGTTCCAGCGTCCCCAGATGTCAAGCTCTTCGACGGTATGAACGTGAAAACCCTGAAGAAAAGAAATACTTTTCGGCCATTTATCTCCTTTGCCTGTTGATAAAAGCCTTACGGGAGCAAGAGCGCGGGCAAAATTATCAAGCTGTTCAAGGCTGACTTTATCGGGCTCAAAGGAAATATTACGGGTTTTTGTCTCGGGCTGAGTATTTTGAATACACGCCGGAGCATCGCACATTATGACGCTCTGACATTCTCCCGGCAGTGAACCTAAATCACCGTATGCGTAAAGAGCCGCAAAACCCAAAGCAGAACTCTCAGGCAAAAACTGTTCGCCGCTCGCTTCAACTAAATCACGATCAGCAAGCAACAGAAAATAAAAAGGCGTTTCGGGAATGAAATCCCTTTTCATGTCATCAGTATTAACTTCTCTGCGCCTTATTTTCAGTGTTTCGCCGGCCTCTCTTAAAATCGATCGTGCATCTTCCGGCGTACAGGCTATATATCTTTTAGTTCTTGTCGGATTCCAAACGTGAGGAAGCCAGCGCAGCCATTCCCAGTTTTCTTTTTCTCTTTCGGGATAGACGCACATAACTTTGACTTCTTCATATGAATGATGAGCAGCAATGTCAAGAATGATTCTGTATACCATGTTTCTGACATGATCG
>CAJORD010000304.1 GCA_905236605.1 uncultured Synergistales bacterium
ACTGTCGCGAATTAGCAAGATTAATTCGTCGGCTTCATCTTCACTATAAACATGAGAAATAATATTGCGCTTTTTTAACATCATAAGCCACACAGTAGGATCGTTTATAAAATGAAATTTATAAGCAAGTTGTAAAATATCTCTGGGCGACCCAGTTTCAGCAGCTTCAACACCGTGTAATCTCAAAACAACCTGCAAAGCTTTCCACGCAAGTTCAAAAGTCATATTAAACTGACCGATTATTCCTGTCCTATATATATCCTCTTCGTTGATCTTCTCAAAATCAGCGTTCTTTAAGACGTTAAGACAATTTGAGTAATTTTCAAATTTTTTCATGTTCATATAGTTTTACTCCGTCTTTTTGAATTTCATTTAATAAATCTTGAGAAAGTGTATCATCAAGATTGATGATATCGAACATTAAGAGCGAGTGAAAATTTTCCTTTATGTCCCAATAAAAAGAATCGAAATCGCCACCACTAACCGCAATATCAATATCGCTTCTTTCCATGTTGTCGCCTCTTGCCCGTGAGCCAAATAATATTACTTTATTAACATTATATTTCCGAGCAAACTTAATAATTTCGTTAATCACTCTCTGTGGTATATTCATGATGATGCCTCCAAGGGCGAGATTCTTAAAGTCCCCGGATTAGTGTAAGTTACTAACGCAACGGTGCCGGGCACAGAGCGAATATATTTTCGTTCAGTGTAATCAATCGGCACCGAATTTGATTCTTTACCTGACGAGTGAGCGGCAGCAAGTCCGGCGGCATATTCTAAAATTTCGCGTTTTGAAGTTTCGAGTTCTTCACGCGTTGCGCCCTTTATAATCACGTGAGCGCCGGGCATTTCGTGAGCATGTAGCCAAATGTCATCTTGACGAGCTAATTTGAAAGTTACGAATCTGTTTCCGCGCGCTGAAAGTCCCACGAGGATATTCACGCCGTCTTTCATGATGTTCAAGTGCGGAGGGACTTCCGGCTGTTTCTTCTTTTTGAATTTTGATTTTGAATCTTTTTCGCTCGGTGTAATCCATTCGTTCAAATCTTTGACGGCTTCGTTAAAATTTTCGGGGTCGTCTATGGCGTCAAGCAAAGCCGATTGTTCTTTTAATTCTTTAATTGCGGCGTTGATGGCTTCGAGATTGGATTTAATTTCTTCGGGGTTGCCCTTGGCCTTTCGATATCGCTTGAAATATTTTTCGGCGTTTCGGGACGGATTCAAATTCGGATCGAGAGTTATGTTTAATTCTTCGCCGTTCCAATCTGTGATTTTAATTTCTTCGGCTCGTTTAGGAATTTCGTAAATATGCGACAAAATCGCCTCGCCCTTGCGTCTAAAAATTTCTGCGTCCTGACATTCTTTTAGTTGTTTTAATAATCCGTCGCGATGACGTTCTTTAGATTTTGCAGCGCGTTTTAATTTTGCGTCAACGTTATGAAGAACTTTTTCACGGCCTTTCCGCAATAACGGAATCAAAACTCCTTGCCTCGAAGCTCGCATTACGTCATCGCCTAGCGAAATTGTTTCAGGAAAATCAAAATCGATTCGCGTTACGTAATTATTCTTTTTGATGACGCGACAAGTGATTTTTGAATCTTCGTCCGTGAGTTTTGAAAGTGCCGACAGCCAAGAAAGATTTTCGCGTTCTTCCCAATGATTTTGAATTAATCGCGCTAACGGGCGTCCGACGCCTTTAATATTTGGGACGTCTTCAAAATTTAATGCGCGAGTGTGATTTAATTCGATTCCTTCAAACGCGGGCGGAGCATTATAAACATGTCCGGGCAAAATCGTTCTGAAAGAATTTACATCTGGAGTCGAATGTCGCGCGGCCTCGTCGATTTTGTGATTTTCGTCGAGCAACAAAAAATTTGCGACCGGCTCGGTGATTTCTAAAATTAAAAAATAATTCACGCTGACGCCTGCCGAAATTCGCCTACGGGCTTCAAATTCTAAAATTCGATCGTGATTTAACTGTTTTACATTTATAATCTCGCCCCCGTGTAACAATCTGCTTTTCAAAGCTTCGGAGATTGACGCACGCGAGGGAGAAATTTCTTTTAGCGCGTTGATTTCGTTTTGAGAAGCGGGACAAATCCCTGCCGCGCCTGATGCCCAAGAAAACAAAAGCCAATTTTCTGAAGTCTTCAGAGCGATCCAAGATTCGCCGCCTTCAATACGATTGACCCGCAGAGGCAGAAAATTTTTTAACGCCCCTGCGAGTCCTGAGATAAATTCTGGTCCAAATGCCATGATAAAAAAATTTCCTTCTTATCTCATGATACTTAATATACTGTTTTGCTGAATTGCATTAGATTGAGCGAGCATAGCGGAATTTGATTCCATTAAAATCCTGATTTTCGTAAACTCAATCATTTCTTTAGCGTAATCAATATCGCTTATAGTACTGGTAGCACCGATTAGAGCTTCCATCTCGTCGGTTAAATTTCCGATATGATGTTCAAGTCTATTTTGTGAAGCTCCTAGTTTTGCCATTTGCATAGAAACTTTATCCGTAGCCGCGTCAATCACTGACACAGAGCGCATGGCGTCTGCTTGGCTCATCACGTTCACAGCGTCAAGGCCAAGAGCGTGCGATCTCATGTCGCCGATATTAATCATGACGTCTTCGCCCTCAGAAGCTCCGTTTTGAATTACAGTCGTGTTGTCGGCTAAGTGAATCGTAACTTCGGAGCTTTTATTTTCAAGTAAATCAAAATTTTTGCTCGCGTCGTTCCAACTGGCCGTAATTCCAAGCATCGGGTCAAATTCTACGTCAACATTCTGATGAATCGCGCCGACTAATCTATTGTTCGTGATTTTGGTGCTTGTAGCGACAAGTGAATCATCGTGAGCGTTTCTGACTGTTACGCTGTAACTATTTTCAGAGGATTCTTGAATCGTGTTCAAGCCGAAAGCATTTAATAATTCTTCGTTGCCAGACATAGTGATTTCGCCGCGTTTTCCAGCAAGTACCGAACGCATAACGAGAGTTCCAGCTACGGCTTCGGAGCCTTGAGTTCCGCCTTCAACAAAAGTAACGAATTTTGTAGCGTCATCGACATAATTAATTTGTCCGAGTCCGTTTGCGACTGCGTCATTTAATTTTTTCGCAACGCTGCCCATTGTGTCATCAGCGTACAAAGTTATTTTAGCTTGTTTGCCGTCGCCTTGTGTCAAAGTGATTTCTTTGGGGTCGTTCAAAAGAAAATTTCCTTGAGCGTCCCAAAATTTATCAATGTCGCGCAGTTGTGTTTTAGCTTTAGCTTCTTCGCCTTGGGGAGTTGTCGTGAGGCTCGCGAGAAATGTTCCGTCTTCAACGTTATCAAAATCGTTGAAAGTCGAATCAGTCTTCAAATATAAATTGCCTTCTGACGCAACGCCGGTTTTTTCGTTTAACATGAAGTTTGAAAATTTAATTTCGTTCCCAGCTGCTTTGTCGCTATTGAGGACATAATGAAGCGTTTGACTTCTAAACGGCGCGCCCGACCATTTGTCGGGATAATTGCTGTCGATAGTGCCTTCAATGTCAATTCCGACTGAGTCATCTACTGGAGTTTGGGCCGATACGCTGACGGTGAAGGCTCCGCCTTTTTCGACGTAATTTATATCGTTGAGCTTGATACTTAATGACGACGAGCCAAACAGTTTATCTAAATTAACTTCGCTGCCGTCGTTTGAGAGCAAAATATTATCAAGCGTCGCTTTTTTTGAAACTCCCTCTTGCGTCAAAATATTTGCTGTTGCGCGTAAACTCACAGTGTTGTTTACTCTGTCAACATTTTGAACTTCAAATAAAATGCTGGCGTTGTCGGCAAGTTCTTCGGAGGCTTCGAGCGTGAAAACTTCATCAACACTTTTTACGGCGTCGAAATCAATATCACTAAGATCAATTTCAACATCTTCTTCGTCTTCATCGTCAGTCAAAACGACGCTTCGCGAATAAATTTCGGTCAACTGCTCTTCAGTAACGGCAATTTTTCCGCCGATTTTGTGAGCGCCAGTGAATTTCACTTCCTGACCTTCGGAACTCGCGATTGAAATTTTATAAGAGCCCGAAGGCATTGCGCCAGTGGCTTCAACATCGCTAACTCCGATGTCGGAATTTACAGTTTTGTTTGAGACCGAGTTATCGTGTTTTATTCTGAAGACGTTAGATTTTTGAGTTTGTGCTTTGCCGGCCTGAGTTTCGACATTAATTTTGAAATTTCCGTCAACGCTGTATTTTTGGCCATATTGGTCGATTGAACGCAATCCGCCGTTTATGATTGCCTTGACGTTGCTGTCGGTGCTGCTCCATAAAATCGCGCTGTCGCCGTTAAGAAGATTTTTGCGGTTAAACTGCGTCGAATTTCCGATTAAGTCTATTTGGTCGCGAATTTCATTAATTTCGACTTGAATATAACTTCGGTCTTGCTGCGTCAATGTGTCATTAGCGGCTTGAACGGATAATTCGCGCATACGATTTAACATTGATTGAGTTTGAGACAATCCGCCGATCGCAGTTTGAATCAAGCTCACGCCGTCTTGGGAGTTGTTCAGAGCTTTCTCCATTCCGTAAATTCGTGAGCGCATGACTTCACCGATAGAAAGTTCGGCGGTGTGATCGAGGTCAGCAATTTTTGTGCGCATTCCGGTAGATAATTTTTCGAGGGATCTTTTCATGGCTAAAGAATTTCTCGCCATAATTCTTTGTCCCATGTAAGAAGTCATATCGTGGTTCATTATCATCGACATAATTTTTTCTCACCTTCTTTTTATTAAACTAGCAGGAATGGAGACAGAAAATAAAAATTTCCTACTTTCTACCTCCTAATTCCTACTTAAAATATTTATGCTTTAATGTCAAGTTTTCGTTTTTCTTCTTTTTCGCGAATTCTTTTAACGAAACTGACAATTTTATCTGGTGGAACTTTACGAATAATCGTGCCGTCCGCAGAACTCACCACGCTGATCTGAACAATATCAGCGTCCTCTATAACTTCATACTTTAAGTGGCGCATCTCGGAGGCTTTGTCGAGAATTTTTGCC
>CAJORD010000305.1 GCA_905236605.1 uncultured Synergistales bacterium
CATGATGCTTGGAACGATTTTTTGCAACATGAGCGAATATTCGGCCGACATTATGAAACGTTCTGAAAAATGGTCAGCGCCACTTTACGCTGTCTTCTTTGTCTTATCGGGAGCGCGGCTTGAGCTTTCTGTCTTTCAATATCCGTTCGTTATCGCCACGGGATTAATTTATATATTTACGCGTTGCCTCGGAAAATATTTTGGCGCGTCCTTCAGCAGCACGATAATGAACTGTTCAGAGAACGTGAAAAAATATTTAGGGATTACGTTATTCCCGCAGGCCGGTGTAGCTTTGGGAATGGTTGTAAGCGCACAGACACTCGGCGATACGATGGGCGGCTTGATTCGCAACATTATTTTATTCAGCGTCTTAGTTTATGAACTTGTCGGCCCGATGCTTACGCGAATGGCTTTAATGAAAGCCGGCGAGATTGAACCCGGACAGCCCGAACACGTCAACAGAGCACGATTCCAAATTACAAAACACAGAAATTAATATTTCTGATAAAATAATTGCGCAGTGCTTATTAAGGAAAGAATTCATGGAGGAATTTCAAAATGCGCGTAGTTCAGACGAATATTATTAATGATACAGCAGGCTCTGTCAGCAGACTTGAAAAAGGATTCGTGACGCGCCGTGTTGAAAATCAGTACGTTCATGTTCAAGAACCTATAATGGTTCAGCGTCCACAAATTGAAGATTTTAATAACATGGTCGTAGTACACGATCAAGTCGAACAATACATTTAAGTTTAAGCAAAAAATTTGAGGAGTCAGGAATTAAATCCCGGCTCCTCGTTTTTGATTTTAATTTTTATTTTTCGGGCGCTTCATTTACTTCGGGCTTCGGCTGCATTGGTGCGGGCGGAACTTTTTTATTAAGCTCGCGGTGCTTCTTAAATTCCTCAATGCGTTCGAGCTTCTTCGCAAATCTCCACGCGTCGATCTCTTGTTCAAGTTTTTGCATTTTTGCGTAAGTGTCGAGCGCTTTCGCTTTATTAATCGGCTCGCTTGACATTGCTTCTTCTAAATCAACGCGAAGTTTTGCAAGTTCGGCGGCCTTTTCACGAATTTCCTTCGGCATGTCGGGAGTGAAGTTCATTCCTCGTGGGCCTCTGCAACGTCCTTCAAAGCCACGGGCATTACGCGGGCCGCGTCCTTCAAATTTGCCGTCTGGCTGACAAAACTCTCCCGGCTGTCCGTTCGGGCGATCAAGCTGCTGATTGCGATGTTCACGGGTTTCAACGTTCTGAACTTTTCTCGGCTGTGCAAAAGCGGCTGCTGCTCCACAAACTACACACACTACTAACACGATTGCTAATACTTTTTTCATAATTAAAATACCTCCTAAAAATTTCTTGATTAAAATTTAATTTAATTTCTGCCTCGCGGCATTTCCGGGCGCTGACCATTGTCGTTAAAGTCCGGTGGTCTTCTGTCATCTGAACGCGGCTTCGGTGGTCTTTTATCTCCGCTCATCGGGGGACGCTTTCCATCTTTCGGTGGCTCGGGCGGTCTGCCTTTCATGTCGCGGCTCATAGGCGGGCGTTGACCCTTCTGAAACTCCTGCGGCGGTTCGGGCGGTCGTTGCGGCTGCGTCTTTGCTTGAGCGATCGGCCTGAACTTCACGCCGTCAACGTCGATTTTTATGTTTACGCCTGCGAACGCTGCTCCTGAAACTCCTAAAACTCCTGCAACTGTCAAAACTGCTAAAAATTTTCTCTTCATCTTAAAAACTCCTTTCTCAAAAATCCCTTGCCTTTAGCGATGAGGCGGCGGCGGCATATGTCCTCTTGGTCCGGGGCCAAAATGTTCCGGCCTTCCGTGAGCATGATGTCCTCCTGGTCTGTCCCACATATCCGGCTCCGGCGGCCTGTGATACGGGTGATACGCTGGCGGGTGATACCCTCGTTGAGGCTCTGGCGGCGGGGGCGGCGGCATGTGCATATCGTGGTGTGGCGGTCCCGGAGGAGGCGGTGCGTCGTGATGACGTCCGAAAACAATTTGCACTCCTTCAAGTTCGATTCCACTTGCTGACGCAGGGCTTGTTCCGTAAAAAACGCTTCCTGCTATTATTAACGTAAAAGCTACTGCTAATTTTTTGTTTCCTTTTTTATTTTTCATTTTGTTCGACCTCCTTGTTTCAACGCTGATAGAATAACAATAAATTATGAACTCAAAATGAAATTAAAATGAAATTCTTGTGAATGACGAAGGAGATTTTTACATGAAAATTTTAATTGTTGAAGACGAAACATCTATCGCCGAAGTCGTCAGCGCCTATGCAAAACGCGACGGCTACGAAACTGTTATAGCGTCCGACGGCCTCGAAGCTCTTGAAATTTTTGAACGTGATGAAATTGATTTAATACTTCTCGATTTAATGCTTCCAAAGTTAAATGGCGAAGAAGTTTGCAGACGAGTCCGGGAAAAATCTTCCGTGCCTATAATAATGTTGACGGCGAAATCTGGAGAGTCTGACGTCGTTGAAGGACTTGACACAGGTGCTAATGATTACGTCACGAAACCGTTTAGCCCTCGCGTTCTGATGGCGCGAATCCGTGCGCAGCTTCGCCCGAAAGAAACTCGCGATAATATTGCGTCAGGAGCTTTTGCTGACGGACGAATCGAAATTGACCCCGAACGCGTCGAAATTCGCAAGGACGGAACGCCGATCCCCGTAACGAAAAGCGAATTTTTAATTTTTTCTACGCTTGTGTCAAAACCGATCCGCACGTGGTCAAGAGAAGAAATTATTCGCACGGCATTGGGCGACGATTATGACGGCTTCGACAGGACTATCGACACTTACATCAAAAATTTAAGAAAAAAACTCGCCGAGCCCGGTCATGAAAACGGCTGGATAAAAACTGTTTACGGATTCGGTTACAGATTCGACGATGACAAATAAAAGTAAATCTTTGCGGCGGCACTTTTTGGCGCTATATGTCCTCTTGGCGGTGCTAAGTGGGATTGTCGTGCCTGCGCTCGGAGTTCATTTTAGCGTCAACGCGTTCCGAAATTATCAAATCCAACGACGACAAGCCGATCTCGAAAATCTCGGTGAATCTCTAACGGCCGTTTACGAAGAAGAAGGAGGAGTTTGGAAACGTCGGCGAATAATGGACGTTTTGCGGCCGGCTCCTCAATGGGCAGGAATGATTATAGAGTTGCTCGACAGCGAAGGGCATGAGATTTTCACTTTGAAGCCCATGCAAATGCCTCGCAGAGATCATCATTCAAATAATAATAATGAAAATAATCTTAACGACGGTTCAGAAACAGAACATATGACGCTAAAATTAGGGCATTCAAAAAATATTGGCCGTCTTGAAATTGAAAGGAAAATTCCTAGCGGGCGTTATGAACTTTCTTTTATATCGTATTTAACTCGTTATACACTGGCAGGAGCTTTCATTATGATTTTATTCGCGTGCGGCGTGGGGTGCTTTGTCGCAGAAAGATTGAGTCGGCCTGTTATAAAAGTCATCGAACGTACAAAAAAAATTTCAAAAGGCGATTATGACGTCGAAAAAATTTCTTCCGTTGGAATTTCAGAACTTGATGACTTAACAAAGGGAGTTGAAAATCTTGCGCGCTCTCTCGCTGCTCAAGAAAAACTTCGTCAGCGGCTTATGGTTGATGTTGCTCACGAACTGCGGACGCCGTTGACCGTCGTAAGAACTCAAATTGAAGCAATCGAGGACGGAATTTTAGAGCCAACTCCCGAACGTCTTCGCTTATGTTTGAACGAGATTAAGCGATTAGGCGGCCTGATTGAAAACGTTGAATCACTGACGCGCCTTGAAGGCGAGACAATCGAACTTCACACAGAGAAAACAGAAATGAAAAATTATCTTGCGCCCGTGCTTGAAACTTTTATGCCGGTCTTTGAGAGAGCAAAAATAAAATTTTCGTTCGAGCTTGAAGAAAATCTTTTCTGCGATATTGACAGATATAAATTTCGTCATGTCGTTGACAACTTATTATCAAACGCCTTGCGATACACAAACCCCGGCGGCAATGTCGAAACAAAATTATACGGTTTTGATGACAAAGTTTACATTGAAGTTCGTGATACAGGAATAGGAATTTCAGAAAAGGACTTGCCGAATATTTTTGAAAGATTTTATCGCGCCGACGAATCCCGAGCACGAGTTACGGGCGGCAGCGGCGTAGGACTTGCGATTGTGAAAGCGTCAGTAGAAGCTCACAACGGAAAAATCATCGCGCAGAGTGTCAAAGGCGAAGGCAGTGTTTTCAAAATCGAGTTGCCAAAATCTTGACGAGCTTCTTTATATGTTATAATTCACTTACTTTCGTATAAGACAAACATTAGGGGGTTCACCCGGAAGTCTCTTGATGAGTGGTACATCAGGAGCTTTTTTGTGCCTCAAATAAATTAAATCTGTTATACTCTATCCAAAAATTTTTTTTAAGGAGCGTGTATCTAAAAGTTGAACGAAAACATGCCCGTATTAAAGATAGGAAAGTATCAGCCTCGTTATCCTTTAATTCAAGGCGGAATGGGTGTTGATATATCAGGCTTCAATCTGGCAGGACATGTCGCGAAATGCGGAGCTATTGGAACGATTGCGAGCGTCGGACTTGCTCACGATTCGCCGTATTTCGTGATTGAGAAACATAATTATTTTGACGCTAACGAAATAGTCGTTAAAGAAGCAGTGGCTAAGGCCAAGAGCATCGCTGGCCCTGACGGAATAATAGCGGTTAATTGCATGGTGGCGTTGACGGATTACGACAGGCAAGTTCGAGCTTCAGCCGAGGGCGGAGCAAATATTATAATTTCGGGCGCAGGTTTGCCTTTGCGACTTCCTGACTATACCAAAGATTTTCCTGATGTAGCGCTCGTGCCTATCGTGAGTTCAGCGAAAGCGGCGATCCTCATAACGCGGCACTGGGAGAAAAAATATAACCGTCAGCCGGATGCATTTGTAGTTGAAGAGCCTGCGACAGCCGGAGGTCATTTAGGAGCGACAACTATTGAACAGGTTTATGACCCTGATTTAAGGCTTGAAAAGGCCGTCCCTGATGTAGTCCGTTATGTCGCTGAAGAGATGAAGAGC
>CAJORD010000306.1 GCA_905236605.1 uncultured Synergistales bacterium
AAGGCCTAAATCACTATCAACATTGCCGGTTTCAGTTGACGCATATCCGTACAGCACAAGCCCGAATCTTCCCATGTCTAAATGTGCTTCCGGATAATTCAAAACTCCAACGCTAGCGGCGGCATGAGAAATTTTAAAGGCGAGGCCAAGCGCGGCTAACGTGTTCTTAGCGTCAAGAAATTTTTTTAATTGAAGGCGCGTAAAATTTTCATCTTCATCGGCTGCGGCGAAGTGCGTGAAAATTCCTTCGGCTTCGAGTCCGGGAAGCTCACACAAATTTTTAATCTCGGAAGCGGTGTTTGCTTTGTCAGAATCGGACTCCGGCCAATAAAATCCCGTGCGGCTCATGCCCGTGTCAATTTTCACGTGAATTTTTATTTTTTTGCCGACTGACCGCGCGTAATCTGAAAGTGCTTTGCCGTTTTCAAAATCTCCTACGGCCTGAGTGATTTCGTGTTCGCACATTAGGGGAGCGAGTTCGGGATTTGCTTGACCGAGACACAAAATCGGGAGCGTAATTCCGGTTTCGCGAAGCTCAACGCCTTCAACGACACTGGCAACGGCTATCCAGTCCGCGCCGCACGCCTGCAATTTTTTCGCGCAGGCTATAACGCCATGTCCGTAAGCGTCAGCTTTGCATACAGCCAAAAATTTTGCGCCGGGATTGAGAAGTGATTTTAAGATTTTAAAATTATGTTCGAGGTTGGCAAGATTGATTTCTGCCCACGTTCGCGACGTTGCAATTTGCAGATCGTTCATGTTAAAAACTCTCCTTCAAATACAATTTCGCGATATTATACTAAAAATTGAAAAATCAAACTTTCCTGATAAAATTAAAAAATCACAATAAAAAATTCATAAATCTAAATTGAAAGGCGGGTTTTCGTTTATGAAACGAATATCTTTTGCGGCAATTCTTTTTGCTTTCTGCGTCCTTGTAGTATCGTCAGCGACGGCGGCCCCGGCGGGCAAAGTCATGATGTATTCATCAATGCAGGAAGATCAGCTAGTTGCAATTAAAAAGGGCTTTGAGGCCAAATATCCCGGCATCGTCATGGATTACTATTTCGCTGGTACGGGCAGAGTAATTACAAAAATTGCAACCGAACATCAGGCGGGCCAAGTTGCAGCGGATATAATTTGGGTCGGCGATCCTTCTGACTATCTATCTTTTAAAAAGGAAGGAATCCTTGAAAAATATTCTTCCCCCGAAGCAGCAGCGATTGATTCAAAATTCATAGACCCCGACGGCTACTATACCGGAGCTAGAATGATGAACATGGGCATTGGATACAACTCTGCACTTGTAACGCCCGAAGAAGCTCCAAAATCCTGGAACGACTTATTAGATTCAAAATGGGAAGGCCAAATAGTAATGACGGACCCTGCATCGGCCGGTACAACGAAATATTTTGTAGCTGCGTTGCTTGCAAGTCCGAAGTACGGCGAAGAATACTTCAAAAAACTGCGCGCGAACGGTTGCGAACTTGAATCAGGCACAACAGCCACACACAACCAAGTAGCCGCAAGTGCGTATCAAGTTGGAGTAATGCTCGACTATGTTTCACATAACTTGATGGCACAAGGATCGCCGATAGGATTTACTTATCTCCCTGAAGATTTAATTTCGATTTTCTCACCGATAGGACTTGTAAAGGGAAGCGCCAATCAAGAGAACGGAAAATTGCTTTATGACTTCATTCTTTCAAAAGAGGGACAAGAAATTTTGATTGCAAACAACCTTCTTTCAGTGCGTAATGACATAGTGCAAGAGGGTGTAGATGTTGCAGGTATTGCAAAATCCGCGATGACTGTTGATTTAGAATCGCTCGCTGCAAACTCTGACAACATTCTTAACACTTTCGACAACATTTTCAAAAAGTAAAATACAACTAAAATAACACGGAGGCCTTTGTAAATTATGGCTTCCGTTTTTTCTATGAAAGGAGGCAAATTCATGGCGGGGATTAGATTTGTAAATGTCTCGTTTGCATATGGCGACAAGAAAATTCTCGAAAATTTTTCCCTCGACGTCGAAGATTCTCAAATTATGTG
>CAJORD010000307.1 GCA_905236605.1 uncultured Synergistales bacterium
AAAGCTCTCGTTATGGCGCGACCTGAATCTCTTTCGATCGGCGAAGCTGGCTCAGGTGTAGAAGACGGAGTCGTAACGGCAAATATTTATCTTGGCAACAGCGTCGAGACTTGGGTTAAAACAGACTTGGGGAATGTCCTTGTTCAAATTGATAACCCGGACGTGAAAAAAATCTGGGACGAAGGCGAAAAAGTTTCTTTGTCATTCGATCCGACTTTAACAAAAGTGCTTGTTGATGACTTAGAAAAGGTGTAGAATTGTCATGCGAAAATGTTTATTTATAGTTGTATGATATAATTAACTCCAATTGTAGAACTCCCGTTTGCAAATCGCGGACGGGAATTTTATTTTGGTCACTACTTTGGTCACTACAAAAATCACACTTAAACACAGCTATTTCAAAATTTTACGAAGGAGATTTTAAAATTAAAATGATGAGTTTCAAATTAAACAATGAAATTGAAATTCCCGCGATCGGTTTCGGAACATACAAGGCCGCTCCGAATGAAAGCGTCGAAATAATTTCTAAAGCAATCGAAGCGGGCTATCGTTATTTCGACACGGCGTCTTACTACGGGACTGAAAATTTTATCGCCGAAGCTATCAAGCAAAGCGGCCTGAAGCGCGAAGAATTTTTTATCGCATCGAAGCTCTGGAAGTCCGACATGGGCTACAAAGAAACTAAAGCGGCTTTCAACAAAACACTCGAAAATCTTCAAACTGAATATATCGACGTTTTTATGATCCATTGGCCGCGCCCGGATTTGACTCGAACAGACTGGAAAGAATTAGACATTGAAACTTGGAAAGCTCTCGAAGAATTTTATGAGCAAAAAAAAGTTCGCGCTCTTGGCCTCAGCAATTTCCTTCCGTATCATGCCGACAACATAATAAAAAATTCAAAAATCTTGCCTGCCGTCGCTCAATTAGAATTTCACCCCGGACATACACAGACATTCGCGTTAAATTATTATCGTGAGAAAAAAATTTTGCTTCAGGCTTGGAGCCCTATGGCGCGCGGACGAGTTGCTGATGACGAATTAATAATCGAACTTGCAGAAAAATATCACGTTACAGCCGCGCAGATTTGTTTGAGATTTTGTATTCAAGAAGGCGTTATGCCATTGCCAAAAGCTTCATCACTTGAACGAATGCAGGCAAATTTAGCGGCTCTGGATTTTGAAATTTCTGAAGAAGATATTTCACGCATTGAGAACATGCCGCCTTTAGGTTGGAGTGGCGAACACCCTGACCGTGAGAGAAAAATTGTAAAATAGTTTTCAGGAGCTGAGTAGATAAAATTCAGCTCTTTTTTTGCTATTTTCTAAGGAGAATTTAATCATGAGAAATAAAGAAGGTTTCACGCTCGTTAAATAAGATTGTAAACTATTATTTTTATAATTGTTGACAATAAATAAAACTTCGTTACAATAAACGCGAAAATTTTATTTAAGCGGAGTGTTTTAATTAGTTGTCAAAGAACAGAAAGAAAATCAAAGAAATTATTTTATGTTCGTTATTCGCGGCTTTAATTGCTGTGGGAGCGTTCATAAAAATTCCTGTCCCTGTTGTGCCTTTCACGCTGCAATTTTTATTTACGGACATGGCAGGCTTGCTGCTTGGCTCGCGCTTGGGATTTATCGCGGTTATGTCATATATCGCGATCGGCCTCGCCGGGCTTCCTGTGTTTGCTCAAGGCGGAGGACTGAATTACATATTACAGCCTAGCTTCGGATATTTAATTGGCTTCGCGCTTGGTGCGTTCGTAACGGGAAAAATCGCGGAACGCTTTAAAAATCCCTCCTTCAAAATTTTAATTTTTGCAAATTTCGTGGGCCTGCTTACGGTCTACGCGCTAGGAATGATTTATTACTCGCTAATGAGCAATTTTTATTTAGGGACGCCGATTGGGCTGTGGCCTTTATTTTTATATTGTTTTATTTTGGCAGTGCCGGGGGATATAGCGCTGTGTGTGTTAAGCGCTTCGCTTGGAAAATTTTTAATTCCAGTTTTAAGGGAGCTGTAAAAATGAATTACTCAAAAACTTTGTGCGAGAAAGTTCTGAACGGTTACGAAATCACGCGCGCGGAAGCTCTGAATTTATATTCGCAGCCGCTTGAAAATTTATGCACGTGTGCTGACGAGATACGAAAAAAATTTTGCGCCGAAAAATTTGACATTTGCACAATAATAAACGCTCGCAGCGGACGCTGTTCAGAAAATTGCAAGTTCTGCGCTCAATCATCGCACTATAAGACAGGTATCGAAGAATATTCGTTATTATCGCCAGAAGAAATTACACGAAAGGCAAAAATTGATTATGCTGAAGGCGCTGCGCATTATGGCATTGTAACTTCAGGAAGAACTCTAAACGATGATGACGTTGAAAGAATTTGCGAAGCCGTCAGAAAAATTAAATCTGAAACAGGAATTGCGGTTTGTGCTTCGCTTGGTCTTTTGAACGAAGAGCAATATAAAAAATTAAAGGCTGCCGGGCTTGTGAGAGTGCATAACAATCTTGAGACGTCAGAAAATTATTTTCCCCAAGTCTGCACCACTCACAAATTTTCAGATAAAGTAAACGCTATCAAAGCTGCTCAACGCGCCGGCCTCGAAGTCTGTAGCGGCGGGATAATCGGAATCGGCGAAAGTATTGAAGATAGAATCGACATGGCGTTTTCACTGCGGGATTTAAAAATAGGAAGCGTCCCCGTGAATATGCTCAACCCCGTTAAAGGTACTCCGTTCGCTGAAAATCAAAAATTATCTTCTGAAGATTTAAGACGTACGATAGCCGTTTATAGATTTATATTGCCACGCGCGTATATCAGGGTCGCGGGCGGCCGAGGACTTTTGAGCGACAAGGGCAAAGGTTGTTTCTTATCCGGCGCGAATGCTTCAATCTCGGGCGACATGCTCACGACCGCGGGCATAAGCATAAAGACAGATATAAAAATGTTAGAAGAGCTTGGCTTCAAAGTTCAATACTGCAATGATTAACAAAGATATTTTTATAACAGGCACCGGCACCGATGTAGGAAAAACTTTTATCGCCGGTCTTATTTTGAAAAATTTAATCGACAATGGCATAAACGCTGCTTACTTCAAATCCGCGATGAGCGGAAACTCACGCGACGAAAATAAAAATTTGATTCCCGGCGACGCTCTTTACGTCAAAAAAATTTCGGGGAGTTCGCAGCCTTTAGCTTCAATGTGTCCGTATGTTTACGAGAGAGCTTACTCGCCACACTTGGCCGCAAAAATCGAAGGCAATCCCGTCGAGTTAGCTTTAGTCGTTGAAAAATTTCGTGAGCTTAAAAAAATTTATGATTGCGTTATTGTCGAAGGTTCCGGCGGGATTTTGTGCCCGATAAGATTTGATGAAATTAAAAAATTGTGGCTCAAAGACATTATTAAAGCTCTTGGCCTAAGCTGTGTGCTTGTTGCGGACGCGGGACTAGGAACGATTAACGCCGTCGGCCTCACCGTCGAATACATGAAAGCAAACGACATTTCACTTGACGGAATTATTTTTAATCATTTTGAAGACGGAAATATTTTGCACGAAGACAATTTGAAAATGTGCGAGTGTTTCACAGGCTCAAAAGTCATCGCGTGCGTTCACGACAACGACAAGGAGATAAAAATAAAATGATCTGGTATCCATATACGCAAATGAAAAACATGAAAACTCCTTACAAAATCACCAACGCCGAAGGAGTTTATTTATATACGGAAGGCAACAAAAAATTAATTGATTCGATTTCGTCATGGTGGAGCGTCATTCATGGTTACAAAAATCCCGAATTAAACGCCGCAATAATTTCGCAAGTTGAAAACTTTTCTCACATTATGCTAGGAGGCCTTACTCATTCGCCGATTGAAAAGCTCGCGAAAAAATTAAGCGAATGGCTGCCGGAAGATTTAGATTATTGTTTCTTTTCGGACTCCGGAAGCGTCGCTGTCGAAGTCGCTTTGAAAATGGCGCTGCAATTTTTTATAAATCGCGGCGAAACTCGAACAATGACGCTTGCTCTTGAAAACGCGTATCACGGCGATACTTTCAAAGCTATGGAAGTTGGCGACGATGAAGACTATCATTTTATATTGAAGGCACTAGGTCGGGGGCCGACTGCCGGCAATGATCCGAATATTATTCACATTCCCGCAGAAATTGACGCTCTCGAAGAAGCATTTGAAAAATATCACGAGAAATTAAATTCTTTCATCGTTGAGCCGTTATTGCAATGCGCAGGAGGATTTCATATTCATAATGTCGAATTTTTGCGACGCGCTAGAGAACTTTGCGACAAATACGATATTATTTTAATTTTCGATGAAGTCGCAACAGGTTTCGGCCGAACGGGCAACAGATTTGTAGCGGATTTAGTTCAGCCGGATATTTTGATTTTGGGCAAAGCTCTAACTGGCGGCTATATCGGCCACGCCATAACGGTTGCGAACAAAAAAGTTTTTGACGGCTTCTATGATGACGATCCCGAACACGCTCTCATGCACGGGCCGACTTTCATGGGAAACGCTCTAGCCTGCGCGGCGGCTCTAAAGT
>CAJORD010000308.1 GCA_905236605.1 uncultured Synergistales bacterium
AGAAACTTTCACTTTGCCCAAGGAACGCGCTGAATATCGTTTTGGGCTCATCCTTAACGACTCCAAGGAAATTTCCTACGAAGCAGTTGTTCGTAATCGTGCCTTCCCACTCCGCCAAGACGTTGAGTGCGAATTGCATTTAACTTACACCTATGGCAAAGACATTCCCTACGAATTGATTTTTAAGCCACTCAACTCTAGAAGTTTCAACGAAGCAAAGGTTACGTGGGAGGACGCTCGCGGGCAGGATTATCAGAATTTGCCTGTGCCGCAATTCCCTGCCGACGCACAGGATTGGCAGACTCTTCAGCACCTGAGCACGCGCAAAACCAAGGATACTAACGCCCTCGACTGGATAGAACAAACCTTTCAACGCAGTGTTTTTATTAACTTCAATCAAAATGATTATCACGCCGACGACCGTAGCTCTTTTGTCTTCGTGAAGACCAAAGTAGACGACAAGCCGGCAGTTATCCAAATCCACAAGTCCAAATTCGGCGACGAAGATTTTGAGGGTGTGTGGAGCGTGTTCATTGCGCCGAACAAAGTCGAACGCCGCGAAATTTATATTGGCAACAACGATTGGCGTTGGAACAGATTCGGCGACAGATATTGTTTCAAGGAAATTGACGGCATGAGCGTTGCTTTCTTCGCGAACCATTTTATCTTCGAGAACGAAGTTGACGATTATAGGCGCATCACGTTTGAAATTGGTAGCAATAAGCAGACGGGCAAAAGGTACGCATCAAATCCGATGGTCGACGACGAGCACTTTGAATTTTATCGGTGCTTCAAGGTTATCAAAGGGCGTTCGCCTTACGATTTACAAAGTCTCAGCGTAATGTACCCGTTGCACAAAGTCTATTCAAACGGTCGCTCAGTCAATACGCCCGATTGCCCAGAACACTTCAAGAATTTTATCAAACAGCTTGCCCAGTCTCTGCCTCAAGATACGATTAAGGCGATTAAAAATAAAAACGTCGACTTGTACAAGAAATTGTTGCGGATAATGTTCATAATGGCGGCGGAGGTCGGGCAACCGCTTTATGATTTGCTCAAGACCATTTTGGAAAAAAATCCCAAAGTCCTAGACGATGACGATTTAGGTTGTGCGCTCGGTGATTACGCTACGCCGCAACAACAGCAACTGCTCCAACAAATTCTCAACTCAAAAATGATTTCTATTCAGAAAATCTGCGTACTTAACAAGGCGGCATGGAAATCCGAAGGTTTTATCCTTAATGCGCCGCCTCTTTTTTTAATTCCGTATTTCCAGAGCGCAATTGACTACTTGAAAAATCGCACGCGCAATAAAGCCTCCAAAACCTTGAAGTGCTTAGAATTTATTTTGGCAGTCTTCCGACTGCGCGGCAAAGCTGACGACAATTTGAAAAAAATTCTGTCGCTAAACAACGGCAAAGTGCAAGAGCTTTATGAAATTTTGGAAGACATGATAGCCGAAGGTTACAAATTGCCAACTTCACGTGTAGAGCTGAAAATCAAAAAAAGCTCAGAGTACTCCGAAATTCCAGATTTATATTACGCGCTATTGAGCTACATTACCGGAGGCGAAGACGAAATAAAAATTACTGGGGTTCGCGACGACCTCGACGAAGATTCATAAATGAATTAATGATTCGCAATGCTCGACCTGCTGAAAATTTTCCGGTGAAACACTTTGACGGGTAGCATTTTGTTTTCGCGTTAATACTTTTAATCGTTATTGCTAAATATTTTCATACGAATTTGATTTCTTCCTGAATCTTTTCCATTTATAAAATCCATTTCACCGAACCCTTTTCGCATAATTTTTCGGTTACGCCGCGCTTTGCAGTAATTTTTATTTTGGCAACTAAACGGACTTAGGTCTCGAATTTGTTGAACTACAGCTCTGATTCAAAAATGTAGTGCCTAACATCATTGCGGAAATTTTGACAAAATAAAAAGATTCCTTTAAGACAGAAATTGAAGCACGCAAGACAGCGAAGGAACATGTTGCCGCTGACATTGTACTTTCGCGTGGAATGCATAACGAATACGATTTTATTCGCGTAGAGTTGGATGAGAGATAATCTTCCGCAAATCCATACTATAAAACGTGAAGAGTTAAGATTTTGATTGTATATTATACTCGTGGATAGTGATGACGCTCGGTCTAACGACCGGGCTTTTTTTGTATCCAAATTCTGATTGGAGGAGATAGTTTTGAAACAAGGTAAAACATTGGCTCAGC
>CAJORD010000309.1 GCA_905236605.1 uncultured Synergistales bacterium
AGGCTTTCAAGCTGCATTCTGACGCTTTGAATATCGCGGTCTTCTTTTACGGACTCGGACGAGACATTAGAAAAGAAAAAAACTTGCGCCATTATGACCATAGCCGCAAAGAAAAACACGAGCAAACTCATCATTGACGCGCCGCGACGTTTTCTAAATTTGAACTTCGGGCTAAAAATTTTTTCCATGTCTTTTTTGCACGTCGCTTGAAATTTGCAACTTTCACATAAATTTTTGTCGCTCATGATAATTGGTAACCTCCTTAATAAAATTATGTCAACTGCTGAACGAAACAGCCCCGGCAATCCTGACGCAATCATCGCGCGAACGGTTTTAGGATCAAAAATTTCCGGCTGCTCTTCATCTAAGTATATAATTTCGATTGATGGCATTATCCCTGTCGCTTTCTCAATGAGCCATGAATAAATTAGACTTTGCGACAGCGGAACCGTTATATCGGATTTTCTGAAGCCTTTGAACTCGAATAAACGCGCTTCGACTTTATCAGGATTAAAAATTAAAGCGTCATAGCGTCCATTAATGATTAAATTCGTGCCGTCGGATTCAAAATTGCCGGATAATTTTCCCTCTGGCTTTATGAAAATCGGCTTTGAGTCTCCGAAAAAAAGCATTATCCCACGAATCCAAACACGCACGGCCCGAGCCATTGCTAAAATTTGCGAAGCCGTTAAAAATTTTCCTTTATGTTCAACGAACGGTATAAAAAAATTTTCGCGAATTAAATTTTCAAATTGTCTAGCGTCTGTGGCCTTAGCTATGTCTTTATAAATCGGGCTACGCGGATTTGAAGCGGCTTCAAAAAATTTTTGCGAGATTTCCCGATGAAAGATTGAGCCGTAAGCTTCGGTGCCTTTGATTCCGACGCGCCACGCCGATTTTTCTTTTTTATGAAATTTATAAGCGAACAAGGCCGGACATCGTTGACAGATTGCGAGGTCGCTGACGGTCGTGTAACAGTCGATTAACATTTTGAAATTCTCAATGACGGTCTGAAAAACTAATTATTGATTCGTCATTAGCGTTTTGATAAATTTTGAATGTCTGTTCGCGTTTCACGAAGGCCATTAAATCTTTCACTGTTAAATTTACGCCGCGCTGTGCTAATAAATCGATCGCCTTCAAAGTCCCGAGCATGTTCATCGGCGAAGCTTCGACCATTTCATTTAACATATTTGAAATCACAGCATCATTCAAGCCGGCCGGGAGATTTATAATTTCAGTTTCGCTATCATCATCATCAAAAGGAAAATCCACGAGCTTAAAATTTTTCACGAAGTCTTTAAGATCTTCGCGATTGGCTACTCTGTTGCCCGAAGATAAATATAAATTCACGTCGCCATTATCCACGCGATTAATCAGGGCCGTGAGTGCGTACCATTTAATTCTTTCGTTAGCGTCAAGCAATATGACACGGCCGCCGAGATTTTCAAATTTTTTTATGGCTTCTTTAACTTGCTTCCATGTCGACTTGTGAACTTTTTCTTCGGATATGTAGCAACAGTAGCTGCCTTTTTCGTGAGAAGTCAAAAAATCTGACCCGCGATTTAGGCCGGCACTCGCGACAAAATGGCTTTTGCCCGTAACGATAACGAAAGCAAAATCGCGCCCGTGATATTTGCCGATGAGTTTCATGTTTTTCAAATCGCTCTTTGTAAACTCGAAGCCCTCGTGAAAATTTAGCCATACTGAAAGCGCTAATGTCAGTTGATCCGCATTAGGTGGCCAAGCGTTGGGTTCAGCCTGAACTTTTTTATATTCGTCCTCGTAATTATTTTTAATTAATTCCGCGATTATGTCTTTCTCGTCCAGCGGCGCAGAATTATCATCGACCGGAACAGTGGGCAATTCGCCTGTAGCTGTGATAGCGTGGTTAGCGAGTTCGATTATCACGCGCGGCGAGTAACCGTCCCGAAGGGTGCTGCCCATTCGCTTAATTAACCATTGAAAAATTTCTTCGGCGTCGTCGTTGAAAAGAGCTTCGATTTTCGTTCGGATTAATAAACGTGCTTGCTCAAGCGAACAAGTTTTCATTATCATGGTGTTGTTGCGCAGTCGCTGAACGATGGCATCATCGAGAACGGGCACGAAAACATCATTCCAAATTTCGGAACGCAAAAAGCAAAGTGGCAAAATCCCGGAGAGATTATTCATCAGGAGATTAATAATATTTCCCCACGCTGAAATTAATTCGCGGTCTTTCATGGCGTCAAGCTGATCGAAGCAGATTATCATTGAGACTTTCGCATAAGAAAGAATTAGGCCAAGCGCGATTAAAACTTTCTCGGCCTCCTGTTCGCGTCGAGCGTCGGACAAAGAATTAAGATCACGATCAGGCAGTCCTAATTTCAAAGCGTCATCGCCTTCAAGACCTTCGCTTAACCAGTCGAGAATATCATTTCTTGCCGCAAGGTCGCTGGTGCTCAAGTACTGAACGAAACATTTTAAAAAATTTCTTTCAAGTCCTGGAATGTCGCGTGCAATTAAAGAACGCGGGTCTAATCTTGCGATTTCGGCTTTTGAATAACCATCTTGGCGCCGGCGTTCCTGATACGAATTTGCAAATTCGCTCATTATCATGTCGAATTGCGTTCGGCCGTTGCTGTGGACTTGCTTGAGATTTACAAAAATTTCATCTAATAAATATTTTGTTACGCTCTGTGCGTCCCTGAAAATTCTGACGGCAACGAACACCGAGAAACGCGAACGGCTTCGCATTCTTCGCAGAATTCGTGCAAGCATGTGAGTTTTTCCGGAACCCGGCTCACCGAGCACAAGGCCGGCCAAGGGCGTCGAAGGCTCCCGACGTTTATGGCGCATAAGCTGCTCAATGTCTTCGGAAGCCTCGCGGCTAAGCTGAAGAAGATCCGGATTTTTGTTATCCCACGGCAGAGGCGAAGCGGACGAGACGAAGGGATTATTTGCGCGGAGCTTCTCCAGAATTTCTTTATCTTCCATGCCACGTTACCGTTCCCATTCTGAAATTATTTTCATCAATGAAACAGTCTCGAATATCTTCAGGGGTCATCAGTGAGGCGTCCCCGACGTGAAGTTGGATAATCCCGGCGTTGCGTAACTGGATTAGGGCCTTGTCGAAAATTTCACGAGGCCAATTAAGCGTTCTTCTAAGGTCGCAGATCCTCACGAAAATTCTTCCTTTGTCGAGAGAATCGAAAGCCGCTTTGAATCGTTCGAGAGTATATTCTTGCTGCGGCTTTGGTTGTGGCGTTGGTGCTTGCTTAGGAGTTTCAGGAGCTACTGCGGCGTTTCCTGTGAGATAAACGCGAGTTTCGAGAGTGTCATCGAGCACGACTTTAATTTTTCCTTCTTTAGCAAGTTCGGTGAGCAGGCGCGAGCATTCTTTTTTTGTGAATGGCACGGAGCGGCCGATAGCCTTGGGGCCTTTGCCTTTGGTTGCTGAAAGAATCGAGAGCACAAAATATTCCGGGTCGCGTGGCTCAAGCACATAAATAACTGTGCCTTTTCTCTTGAAGACGTATTTATTGTCAA
>CAJORD010000310.1 GCA_905236605.1 uncultured Synergistales bacterium
GTCGAAGCTCAAAAAGAGACTCGCTGTCGCACAGCGCGGACATAAACTCTTGAAGGACAAACAGGACGCTTTAATCAAAGCATTCTTAGAAAAGGCTCGCGCAGGCAAAGAACTTCGCGAAGCTGTCGAAAAAGAGTTAGCGGAATGCTACGGAACTTTTGTTTTATCACGTGCGCAGACAACGCCGGAAATTTTGGAGCAGGCTTTAATTTTTCCGGGTGCTAAATCGACTTTAACCGTAGATTGGCACAACGTGATGAGCGTCATGGTTCCGGAGTACGATGTCAAACAGGAGGGCAACCCCGTTAATTACGGTTTTGTTAATGTTCCGTTGCTGCTCGATGCCGCGCTTGAACAGTTTAGTAAATTAATCGTTCGTTTGCTTCATCTTGCTGCTGAAGAAAAAGCGATTAGATTAATGGCCGGTGAAATTGAAAGAACAAGACGCAGAGTCAATGCTCTTGAATACGTCATGATACCGAACTTGGCCGAGACAATCCGCTATATCAGCATGAAGCTTGACGAGCAGGAACGTTCGACTTTGAGCCGCTTAATGAAAATCAAAGAGATCGTTTCGGCTTAAAAATTTTTCCCTCGTGAAAATCATTCGCGGGGGAATTTTTTTATTTTATGAAGGGAGTGAATAAAAATGAAAAAAATTTTGAGCGTTTGTTTAATTTTCATTCTTGTAGTGCTACTTGTCGGGACTGCTTTTGCCAATGATGCTAAAGAACAAACGATCACTCTTGTGAACAAATCCGGAAGCACTTTTAGTAAGATATACTTAGCTCCTACCGGAAAAAGATATTGGCATTTAATACAAGATAGGTTAAAAATAGAAGGCGGCTCGCTCAAAGATGGAGAAAGTCTTGAGTTCACGTTACCTCAACAAAGCAGCGCCGGTCATTTACCCAAAAATTCTCGCCGCTATTGGAATATTGCAGTTGAGTTACCAAATGGAAAACGCACCGATTGGCTTAATCTTGATTTTGCTAATGTCTACAAGCTCGAAATTACGAAGCAGAAAAACGGCAAATTGTTTTTGACATACTTTAATTAAAGTTGTTTCGTGAAGAGTAATGATTATGAGATAAAACTATATGTTCCAATATCATTCTCTTGAATTATTTTCACAGCGGCTTCGGACTGTTCGACACCGATCCATCGACGGCCAAGAGCATTAGCACAAACAAGAGTTGAGCCGCTTCCCGCAAAACAATCAAGAACGATGCTTTTTTTTAATGAAGACTGTGCGATTATTAATTTCAACATGTCGTGATTTTTTTCGGTCGGGTAAATTGGATATTGAGGGTCTTTGAACGTCCATACGTCTTGAATTTTTTTGCCTTCGTGTTTGTCAGCAAATTTTTTTATTCGCGGATTGCCGTTTGAAGACCACTCAATTTTTCCTTCAGCGTCGAGTTTGTCAAATTCAGTCGGATCTGTTCTCCAATGCCGCCCGGCTGGGACTTGAAGATTTCGCCACGCTTGTCCAGTTACTCCATTTTTAGTTTCGCCCGGAGCGTGAAGAGGTATTGTTGTATATCGCCGTCCGTCGCTGTCGATCTTTGGAAATTTTTTTATAATCTCGTCTTCGCTCAAGGATTCTGTAATGTCGTTCCAAATATTTTGCTTCGCATCTTTTGCATAGAACAAAATCATATCCTTTTCATTCCCCCAAGCTCGTCGGTGAAAATTTTTAGGATTCGATTTTATTCGAGTGATGTCGTTTTTGAAATTCTCCGCGCTAAAAATTTCATCAAGAATAATTTTTACGTAATGTCCGGTTTTGCAGTCAATGTGGAGATATAGCGAGCCACGTTCAGAAAGAAGTTCATGAATTAATATCAAACGTTCCCACATGAAAGCTAAGAATTTTTCAAGCGGCATTTTGTCGCTATAAACTCTTGATTTTTTAACGGCACTGATCGTGTTTGCGCGGCCTTCAGAAATAAAAAAATCCTGCATCGTATTGAAAGGCGGGTCAATATAAACTAAATCTATTTTTTCACGAAAGCTTTTTAATAAAACGGACAGCGCGAGAAAATTTTCGGACTGCATTAAAATATTTCCTTCCTCAGGCAAAGTCATATTTAATTTTTCCGCTGTACGCTTTGCCTTTTGAAGAAGGTCATAGCGCAAAGGTTTGTTATCAAAATTCAAACGCAGCATTTTTACAATGAATACAAAAATTCACGCAACACGAGAGCCGAAAAAATATTATCTTTATTTTATTTCTCTTGTCCATCAACTTGCATAAACGCCAAGAACGCTTCTTGCGGAATAGCGACCTTCCCGATCTGTTTCATACGTTTCTTGCCTTCTTTTTGTTTTTCAAGAAGTTTTCTTTTTCGCGTTATGTCGCCACCGTAACACTTCGCTAAAACATCTTTGCGCAAAGCCTTGACATTAACTCGCACAATCACTCGCCGACCTATCGAAGCCTGTATAGGAATCTCAAATAATTGGCTCGGGATTAATTCTTTCAGTTTCGTTACAACTGCATGACCGCGATTATAGGCTTGGTCTTTGTGGCAAACAAAAGAAAACGCGTCCGCCGCTTCGCCATTTACTAGAATGTCAACGCGAACTAATTCGCTTGCACGCAGTCCGACTAATTCATAATCAAGAGATGCATAGCCGCGAGTTTGGGATTTTAATTTGTCGTGGAAGTCAACAATAAATTCTGAAAGCGGCATTTCATAAACAAGTCGCACGCGTTCGGGCGTTATATAGTCCATGGATTTATAAGTCCCGCGTTTATCTTGAACAAGTTGCATGACGCGGCCGGTATATTCGGACGGCATAAACACAGAAAGTTTTATATACGGCTCTCTAATTTCTTGAATTAATGACGGGTCTGGAAAATCCGAAGGACGATGTGCTTCAATGACTTCGCCTGCGGTCGTTACAACTTCATAAATTACGTTTGGAGCAGTCGCTACGAGTTCGACACCATATTCTTCGCGCAGCCTTTCGCGCACAACGTCCATATGTAGCAGTCCCAAAAATCCACATCTAAAACCAAATCCAAGAGCTTCGGAGCTTTCAGGCTCATACGTAACGGCAGAATCATTCAAGCAAAGTTTTTCTAAAGCGTCGCGAAGTTGTGGATAATTATCTCTTTCAACAGGATAGAAACCGCAGAACACGACGCTCTTTACTTTTTTATAGCCCGGCAATGGCGAGGCCGCAGGGTTATCAGCGTCCGTGATAGTGTCGCCAACTTGTGCTTCGGCTAACGTCTTAATGCTCGCTGTGATATAACCGACTTCGCCGGCCTTAAGCTCGTTCACGGGCGTGAAACCGGGTTTGAAAACTCCTGTTTCGTTCACTGGATAAGTGATTCCGTTTTGCATGAATAAAATATTTTGCCCGGTTTTAATTTTTCCGTTGACGACACGAACATAACAAATTACTCCGCGATAATTATCATAAACTGAATCAAAAATTAGAGCCTGAAGCGGTGCGTTCTCATCGCCGGACGGTGCCGGGACTTCTTGAACAATTTTTTCTAAAATTTCATTGACACCTTCGCCGGTCTTTGCACTTGTTAAAACAGCGTCGGAAGCGTCAAGCCCAACAACGTCAGAAATTTCTTTTTTAGCGTTGTCGGGACGTGCTGACGGTAAATCTATCTTATTAATCACGGGGAGAATTTCGAGTCCCTGTTCGATAGCCTGATAAGCGTTAGCGACGGTTTGAGCTTCAACGCCTTGCGACGCGTCAACAACTAATAACGCTCCTTCACATGCTGCGAGCGATCTTGAAACTTCGTAAGCAAAATCAACATGGCCGGGCGTGTCAATGAGATTCAAAATATAATTTTCGCCGTCCTGCGCTTTGTAGTCCATACGAACCGGGACGAGCTTAATCGTTATGCCGCGCTCACGTTCAAGAGTCAGGCTGTCTAAAATTTGAGCTTTCATATCGCGGCTTGCGATTGTGCCGGTAGCTTCTAAAAGTCTGTCGGCTAATGTTGATTTACCATGGTCTATATGAGCGATTATACAAAAGTTTCTGATTTTATTCATGATTTCTATTCCTTTCTTCTTTAACGTGGAATATTATAATTAAAAAAAAATTTTTCTGCCGCTCCCTCAACTCTCCCACCCACCCACCCCGAGTTTCGGTCGCGGCTCTTTCAAGGAGAAATGAA
>CAJORD010000311.1 GCA_905236605.1 uncultured Synergistales bacterium
GATCCCCCAAATCCAGAGAAGCGAGTATTTAATATGTTCGCCGACATCAATTTCAAGAAGTCCAAGACCTAAATACATTGCAGGCGACAACGGGGAAATCATAACGCCGACGTTTTCTGCAACGAGAAGCACGCACGCAACGTCCATAGGATTGACGCCGAACTGTGAAGCTATACCCACAACAACCGGCAATAATCCAAAATAGAAGCTGTCTGTTCCAAGGCACATGATCAACGGCACCGCGAAGCACGCTACGATGAAGTGTGTATAGCGTCCGAGGTCCGGCGGAATTACCGTAACAATCGCCGAGGCCATTGCGTTTAACATTCCTGTACCGCTCAAAACGCCCGTGAAAATTCCTGCCGCGAACAACGTAACGACCATCGACATAGCCGCAACACCGTAATTTTTCAATTTCGCGTTCTGTTCTTTGAGCGATTTAATATTAAACGGTAACGAAATCGCAAGCGCAATCATGAACACATACGCAGGGTTGAAGCTACCGAACATCAATGCGCAAATTACAGCAACGACAAGAATAAAATTGTAAGTCTGAAGAGCTGTGGAAACCTTCGGGGCGTTAGCTTCGGCCTTGGCTTCTTCGGCTGAATCATCAGCACTAAGTCCGAGCTTCTTAATTCTTCTCTTCTGAATGCCGCTGAGCAAGAACGCTACTACAAACGTTATTACAAGCATAGTGCCCTGTACCGGCAGCAATCTGTGCCAAAGGATATTCGGGTCCGTTTCAAGAACTGTAGCAGCTCTGATAGTCGGGCCTCCCCACGGGCAGACATTCATAACTCCGATAGCGACGCAGATTAATAACATCAAAGCGCGGCCGTCCATTTTCAATTTTTTGAACAACGGCAACATTGCTGTAATCGTGATAATGAAAGTCGTTGCGCCGGAGCCGTCAAGATGTCCGATGATACCAACGGCAGCCGTAGCAAGCATTACGAGTGTTACGTTAGTTCCGGCCTTCTTGATTAAGAAGTTGACGATCGGATCAAAAACTCCTTGGTCGCTCATCAATGAGAAGAACGAAATTGAGAACACGAACAGCGAGACCGTCGAAACCATTTTTGAAATTCCTGAAGCCGCGAACTTGTTCACAGTCATTGGATCGAATCCTGCGATAAGAGCCGCGATTGTCGGCAATAAAATAAATGCGATTGGTGGGATTACGACTTTCTTAATTAAGCAGAAAATCAAAATTATGACCATCACGAAGCCGATAACCGCGAGTTTCGGTGACGGAGCAGCCTTCTTAGCCGAGGCCTTCGCAGGCTTCAACATGTCTGTGAAAGTTTTGTATTCTTGGGTGAGAGTTTCCGTATAGTCTAAGCCGTTCGTGTAGCCAGGACGTTCATCATAACCGCCGTGATGCAAAAAATTTTCCCATTCTGGCGTCCGTGTCGCTTTCATAATCGCGCCTTCGAGAGCGTCAATAGCGGCTTCCGGCGTGCCCTTCTTTGCAAAAATTCCGCGCTCTGGTCCGATAACAGAATTAATTCCGAGTTCCTTTGAGCATTCGACACTGGGATATGATTTCATTCTTTGCTCTGACAAGGCAAGCAACGGAACAATTTTTCCTTCCGCGATCAGGTCAGCGATTTCATCAGTTCCCGATATCATGATGTCAATGTTGCCTTCTTCAAGAGCGAGAGTCGCGCCTGCGCCTGTCGGATAACTGACTTCGAGGACATTCAGACCTTCGAGGGCCTGACGCAGCGACAGACCGTCAACGCCCGTGCTTGTTAGCATACCGACACTAACGCTCGACGGGTGCTCTTTAACATAATCGCGAAACTCTGAAAACGTCGAATAGCCTTTTTCCTCCATGGCCCTTTTTGAAGCGGCGATGATGTTGATGGCGTTCACAAGTCTTGCGACAGGGACGAACTCATCAAGAAATTTGAATTTCATTTGTCCCATTATGTCTTGAATTAAAAGGCTCTGTGTGCCAAGCAAGAAAGTATAGCCGTCGGCTTCTTGGTCTTTGACATACATAGCGCCGTTCGCTCCGCTGTTGCCTGTTACGTTACGAATCTCGATACTTTGCCCGAGTTCTTTTTCAAGCAGCGGCTTCAAAGCGCGCAACGTCGAGTCAGCTCCGCCACCTTCGCCCCACGGACAGACGATTGTTATTTGGTGGTCAAACTTGAAACTGCCGGAAGCTGCTTCTGTATCAGCGGCCCAAACTGCGGACACACACAGAGCAAACGCAAGAATAGCAGTGAGGAAAATAGATAAAAATCTCTTCACTTAAAACTTACCTCCTAAATAAAAATTTTTAGTTGAATTTTGAAAAGTGCTTATATTATAGCGGAATTTAAGAATAAAAAAATTAACTTCTAAACAATTTGTCCAGAAGTTAATTAAAAATTTTGCGGCAAAAATTTTAATTTTCTATTCGCCCTGTGATGCTAATTCTGCTTTCTCTCTATCTACGATTGCTTGGATTTCTTCGTGATTTATGACTTCTTTCTCTTGAAGAGTTCCTGCGACTTCGTGAAGAATTTTTTCATGCTCCTTCAAAATATTAAGTGCGTGCTCTTGAGCTTCGGTTACAAGTCTGCGAATTTCTGCGTCAATCACGACGGCCGTATCGTCGCCAGTGTCTTCGCGAATATGCGTTGCGCCTCCCAGATACATCATAGCCGGTGCTGCGTAACGAAC
>CAJORD010000312.1 GCA_905236605.1 uncultured Synergistales bacterium
AAAATTAAATTTTCGGGCTTGTCGTACCAAGTTGAACGCGGCGAAATCACTCGCAAAATTTTCACAGCGACTGGCGCGCCTGCTCTAGCTCCTACGAGGCCGTCCCATGAGGTCCCGTCGGGGTTGCCTACCCACACTACGACAGTATAATCAGGCGTCCAAGCACTCGCCCAAGCGTCGCGAAGTCCGTAAGATGTCCCGGTCTTTAGAGAAATTCGCCACTGATGGCCAAGAGTTCCGCGCGCAAATAAAGAAAGTTCGCCGTTATATCGCAAGATGTCGCCGATTAACCAACATGCTTCAGGGCTTGCAAGTCGTTCGGAAGTCTGCATGGTGTCTTTCAAAAGTCGCAGCGGCCTATGAATTCCTAATGACGCAATCGTAGCAAAGGCTTCTAACTCTTCGAGGACGGTTACGTCGCAGCCGCCTAAAATTAAACTGTCGCCATAATAATTTGCAGATTGTGTTAAATGTTTCAGGCCGGATTGACGCATTAAAGTTAAAATTTTGTCTTGACCGGCGGCACGTAAGACACGAACGGCGGGAGCGTTCAGACTTTCCGACAACGCAACACGTGCACTAACGGCTCCGCGATATTGAAGGTCGAAATTTCTCGGCGCACGTCCTGAAAAAGCCATCGAAGTATCCGCTAACAAAGTAGAAGGCGTCAAATCTCCGTTGTCAATCGCGCATATATAAGCGAACGGTTTCAGTGTTGACCCCGGTGAACGTGGCGAGCGTCCACAATCTACCCAGCTTGAAGCAGTCAAGCTCTTGTGATAATTAAAGCGCGCGTTGCCGACCCATGCGACTAAATCCGCAGTCTTGTTATCGACGACACCGGCAGCGAGCGTTATATCACGCGGGAAATCGTTCAATGACTGCCGCAAAATTCCTTCAAGTTTAGTTTGAGCTTCGAGATTTAGAGATGTCAAAAATTTTTGAGAATGTCCGGGATTTTGATTCAAGATTAATTCGGCGTAATGATAAGCGCGTGAAGGAAGTTCAAATTTTTTTCGTGGCAACTCTTCGAGATAAGCGCGCTGTGCTTCATCGTGGGAAAAAACTTTTTTTCGTTCCATAAGTTTTATAATTTCGTCACGACGTTTACGAGCTGCACTTGGCCGAGTGTCAGGACGATATAGCGTAGGGCCTTTCAACATTCCGATTAACAAACATGCTTCGCCGCGTGAAATTTGAGAAGCGGACTTCCCAAAATAAATTAAAGACGCCGCCTGAACGCCTCGGATATTGCCGCCGAAGGGCGCAAGATTTAAGTATAATTCCAGAAGTTCTGCCTTCGTCATTTGAAATTCAATCTTCACGGCCATTATAAATTCTCGAATTTTTGTTAGCGGTGTTCGCTTTCGTCCTTCGCGTTCAGAAATTGACATTCGGATAACCTGACTTGTGATTGTAGAAGCCCCGGAAACTATTCGACCCCGCGTCAAGTCCTTCCATGCGGCACGAGCAAGCGCTAAAAAATCAATTCCAAAATGATTATAAAATCTTCCGTCCTCGGCATTGACGGCCACGAGCGGCAACCATTGTCCCATTTCTTCGAGCTTAATCGGGATTTGCCATTCCGACGCAGGAGAAAGTCGCACGTGAAATAATTTACCGTTCGCGTCATAAAACGCCGTTGAGCCAAAGATAGTTTTAACTCGCTCTGGATTAATTTCGATTGAGGAAAATAAAATTAAAATCGCCGATATAAAAACAATTAGGAGTGAGGAGTGAGGAGTGAGGAGTATTTTTTTCCCCTTCATTCCTAATTTCTAACTCCTAATTCCTAACTGAATGATGTCGAGCGTGTAGCCTGCAATGTTGTTGCTGTGGTCGCCTATGCGTTCGAGATTGCTCAGCAGAGTTATAAAGTTCACGCCTTTCTCAGGGTCGCATTCACCTCTGTTCAGTCTGTCGATGTGAGCTTTTCTGTAACGCCGCTCCTGATTGTCGATTTTCTTTTCTATGTCGCGGATAACCTGCCACGCCTGCACGGCATTTTCATCTTCAAGAGACTGCAATGAAG
>CAJORD010000313.1 GCA_905236605.1 uncultured Synergistales bacterium
TACGCAAAAAAATTAGAAAGAGCCAGAGACAAAGCCGAAGAAGCCAATCGTGCGAAGAGTGATTTTCTTGCGAGCATGTCCCACGAAATTCGCACGCCATTAAATGCCGTTCTCGGAATTAACACAATAATTCAGCGCGACTGTGAACAGGCGATGGAACTCATTAAGGGGCATTCAAATATTCTCACGATTTTAGAAAACATAATCGCGAACTCCGGCAACATTGAGAGCGCAGGAAATAATTTGCTTTCACTGATTAATCAAATCCTCGACTTCTCAAAAATCGAAGCAGGCAAAATCGAACTTTCAGAGGATAATTACAAATTAAGTTCCGTCCTAAACGACACAAGCAGCATAATGGCCATGAGAGCAAAATCTAAAGGTCTGAAATTTTATGTTGAAGTTGATGAAAATCTTCCTGATGTTTATTTTGGCGACGAAATGAGAATTAGGCTGATTATACAAAATATCTTAACCAACGCTATTAAATATACAGATACTGGGAGCGTGAGTTTTTTTGTAAATCAAGCAAACGATGAAGCTGTTCAACCCGGCGAAAATCTTTTATTAAAATTCGTGATTAAAGATACGGGGATCGGAGTTAAGAAAGAAGACATCAATAGAATTTTTAGACGTTTCGAGCGCGTTAATCTTGAACACAACAGCACCATCGAAGGCACCGGCCTAGGCTTGTCGATCGTGAAACTTCTTTGCGAAAAAATGGGCGGCAAGATAAAAATAGAAAGTGAATACGGCAAAGGCACGCTCTTCACGGTCATGATACCTCAAAAAGTTATTTCATGTGAGCCCGTCGGAAACTTCCATGAAAAATTTGAAAACAGTCTCATGAGCAAAGAACACTATCATGAATTATTCCAGGCTCCTGACGCGCGCGTTCTGATAGTTGACGATACAAAATTTAATTTAGTCGTCGCCATTGGCCTTTTGAAAAATACAAAAATTCATATTGATACGGCTTCAAGCGGGGCCGAAGCTGTTGCGCTAGCTAGCGAACGTCCTTACGATTTAATTTTCATGGATCAACGAATGCCCGGCATCGACGGGACGGAGGCTCTTCACATGATCCGCAAATTCAACAAGACCACGCCCGTAATTTGTTTGACGGCAGACGCAATCTCCGGAGCTAAATCGCGATATTTATCGCATGGCTTCACAAATTATCTTTCAAAACCTATCGACAGCACCGAATTAGAAAAAATGCTTCTGAAATATCTTCCGTCAGAAAAAATTATTACGCGCGAACAAACTGAACAAATTGAAACAGAAACGACTGACCCTGAAGACGAAGTAAACAACTTCGCAAAACTCAAAGCGGCCGGGATTCATACGGAAGTCGGACTCCGATATTGTCAAAAAGACCCGGCACTGTATCGCACGCTATTGACTGAATATCTCATGAACGCCGACGAAAGACTTGAATCTCTTAAAAAATTTTGCGAGGCTCAAGACTGCGACCATTATGGAATCGTCGTTCACACTTTGAAAAGTTCGTCACGGACGATAGGTGCGACGGAATTATCTCAAGCCTGCGCACAGTTAGAAAAAGCTGCAAACGACAGCGATATTGCCATGATTAAAAACAGAACGCCGGCTTTGTTGGAGTTTTATAAAAAAATTATTGATGGCATTCGCGCAGCTGATATTGTTGAAGATAATCCGCAGCCTAAATTTGAAGACGACAACGAAATTTTAGAATTTTTCCCGCAAGAATAACTCACCGAAAAAAAATTAGGTATAATTAACGAAAAAATTTTTGGAAGTGAATATAAGTGCGATTTATTGGCTCGCTTATAAAATATTTTATATATCTATGCGTGATTTTAATTGCCGCCGGGACCGCGCTGTTCTGGTTCGACACGGGCGACTGGCTTGTGTTGCCATTGGCGAGGCGCGCAGGAAATTTTTTTCTTGACCCTCTGAAACTCGAAATTGAAAATATAAATGGCTCCGTCCGTAACGGCTTCGCTCTCGACGGATTAAAATTAATTTCCGGCGATAAAGATTTATTGACGCTCGCTCACGCTGACGTTAGCCCGGATTGGGATTTAGCGATGAGTGGTCTTGACGGCGCACCGTTTATAAAATCTCTGAATGTTCGGGGCGTGAGTTCGGATTTAGATAGTGTTATGGCTCTAGCAAATCATTTTGCCACTAGCGAAGACAAAGAATCAAAAACTAAATCCGACGACGTAGAACAGCCCCTTAAAATCGCGCTTAATCCTTTTGAATTTTCAATCGAAGATGTAAATTTTGGAACTCCTTACGCAAATTTAGAGCTTGACGCGCTGACATTGGACAAGGCCGGGAAATTATTTCTTGATTCAAAAATCGTTTCTGACGAAAATATTTTTCCGTTTAAAACTAACGCTCTTATAAATTTTGAGCCGCTTGAAATTTTATCTTCTGATTTAAAGCTCGGCTCTCAAGGCACAGGCTCTCTCACTGCTGCGCTTGAACCGTTGAAAGCAAATTTGAATATCACTGCGCTATCTCTGGACGAGTTATTGAAGTTCGCGCCGTCCATGGATATAAAGGCTTCCGGGCGAATCGACGCAAAAATTTTTGCGAAGTCTGAAGACAATTTTGTAAAAGTCAATGGCGTCGTTTCAATGCCGAAAGCTAACGTTATGGAAATTCCTTTGAATTTTCGTTTGCCGTTCGATTGGGACGGTGAAAAATTATTTTCACTCACGGGTGCAACTCTGAACACCGAAGTCGCAAGATTAAATTTGAACGCTTCCGCAGATATTTCTAATTTTAATGTCATCGCGAATGGCGAGGCCCGAAATATTTCGCTCACAGAAATCGGGACAATGTTTGCGCCGGAATTGAAATTAAGAGGCGAAGGCGGAAATCTTGATTTTGACATTGACACAAACGTAAAGCCTGCAATAGATGGCAATGAAGACAAGATAGATGAAATTCTTTCAAACACTCGCGCGGACATTAAAGGCGAACTTCCTTTGGTGTCTGCGTTAGGAATGAAAATTATAGAAAATCTCGCAGCAAAAATTAAATTAAGTCCTTCCGACGCTCCAAAGATCGACGCTACGGGCCGCGTGTTCGGCGGGAAATTATTTGCGCGCGGCGAAGTAAATCAAGAACTTAAACCGCAAGCCGTCGTTTCAATCGTTAATCTTGATGTTCCGACTTTGATTAACACGTTACCGGGCTTGTCTGACGTTATTCAAAAACCTTCCGGCAAAATCACACTGCGCACTATAATTCATGAAAATTTGAACGTCGATATAACCGCCAATTCTGACAAACTCGCCGCTTATGGCCTCGCTTTGACAAACATAAAAGCAAACGGAAATTTTGTAACGTCGGACATGACCGCCGAATTAGAATCTTTAAGCGCGAATTTTGGCAAGGGATTAATAACCGCCAACGGCGGAGCGAACATTAACACGGGCGATTTCAGCGCGACAGCGCGGGTAGAAAATTTAGAACCGCGAGTTATTCCGGAATTGAAACAAGTGATGGGCGTGATTAATCTTGACGCAAACGCTTCCGGAAATTACAAAGACATTAATGGAATTAAAGCCGACGCACTTATAAAGGCGCGTGGTGTTGGATACGACGGAATGAAAATTGGAAACGTCGATGTGCCTGTAACGTTCGCTAATCAAGTTGTAAATGTCTCAAACGCAAGAGCGAATTTGCCAGGCGGAGTTGTCAACGCTAACGGCCAATATTATGTAAAGAACAATAATTTTAATTTCGCTGCTTCAACTCGCGGAATTAATTTGGCTGAAACTCTTAAGGCTCTGAAACTTCAAATTAAAGATATGCCAGTCTCTGGAAAAATTTCAGGAACTGCGAACGCGAAAGGAAATTTTCAAAATCCTTCGTTTAATGCAAGTCTTAAAGCCGAAAACGTCAAAGCCGGCGCGCTTGTCGATATGCCGAAAGCAAATATTGAGGCCAAGGGCAACATGAAAAAAATTATCGTGAACAAACTTAGCGCCACTCTAAACGGTGCGGACATAAACGGCTCTGGAGCAGTTGCGCCCAATCTAAAGAATTACATGAACAGCTTCGTGGATATTGAAGCGAAAATTAAACACTTTGACGTCAAGAAAACTTTAGCCGCGGTGCTTGGCGGTCGTTCTCCGGTTGATGGAGTCGTTGACGCTGAAGCAAAAGTGAAAGGTGCTTATCCAAAATTAGAAGGCGAATTGAAGCTCACGCGGCCGATTTTCTATGGAAAAAATCAAATTGATAACGTAGCTGCGAAATTAAGTTCTCCGAAGCCGGACCATTATAAAATTCGCGCAGGAGCAAAAATCGTAAACTTCAAACCCGAGGCCGATATTAATTTGGCGATTAAGAACGGCACTTTATCGTATCAAATTGACACGAAGCCGCTTGACATTGATAGCGCTATTGAAACTCAAATGCCGAGCTTGGCAGGCATCGCGAAGGGCTACGCGCGCGTCAACGTAACCGGAAGCACTAAGACAAATTCAAATATTAATATCAACGCGACGGCTAAAGAAATTAAAATCATGGATAAGATTAGCGTGAAAAATGTTTCCTTGCCGGTCGTGTTCTCGCAAGCTAAAAATAAAATCGAAATGAAAAACGGAACTGCTAACGTAAGTGGCGGAACTGTAAATTCTGGACTCAATGTCGATTTAACAAAGAAAAATTTTGACGGCAAAGTCAAAGTTTCAAATTTAGATTTCGGAGAACTCGTAACGGCGTTCTTGCCCGAAGGCGAATTAATCGGTAAGGCTAACGCTGAAGTAAGTATAAAAGGCGGCTTCGGAGTTATGCCGACGAGTTACGCGCACGGAAAATTTTCAACGACGCCGGGCTATCTTCACAAAATGGGAATTATAAATAAAGTAACTCCGACAAAAAAAATTAGTTTTGAAAATATCAGCGGCTCTTTCTTCTGGAACGGCAAAGACGTTTTCTTAAATCCCGGAACAGGAGCAACGGCCGGCAAAGACGAACCGTTATACAGATACGTTCATGTTAATGGCTCACTAGGAGTGTTAGGCAAGGGCCTGAATTTACTTTTTGACGGAAGATTTGACTTAAAAATTTTGGATCAGTTGCTCGGAGCTATGAAAGGCGTCTTTCAATATATGACGGGCGGAATCGCGCAAAACGTTTTGAAGGACGCGGCGGGGCGAGTTTTGGGCATTAAGCGTCGAGATTATCAAACTGTTTCGTTTCAGCTTGTGAACTCTTGGAGCAACTTGGGATTTTCAAATTTGAAAGTTACAAAACCGATCGAGGACTTTTTGCCGATTGACATTCTCAACAAAGACGAAGAGAAGCAGCGCGACGATACGCAATTCAAATTAAATCTTAAAATCCCGGTCGGGCAAGGCGATCCTAGTGTCGAAGAAGAATCTCCGGGCGATCAATTTAAGCAGCAATTAATAGATAATCTATTTAATATCGGGTTTTAATTTTTGAAATTTCAACTTCTGAACGCGATGTCCAGAAGTTGTTTTTTATTTTAAATTTTAAGTTTTGAGTTTTAAGTTTTAATTGAAAAGTTCTTTGATTATGTCTTCGACGTGTTCGATTTTATTTACTTTAACGACATTGCTACCACAGAAAAATAATCCCGTCTCCCAATTTCCGACTTGTGCATCGACTAAAGCGGCCGCGATACAGAAAGTTTCACGCGTTTTTCTATAGCGGCAATGTGTAAGACAGTTCGCGAAACACGGTTTGCTTTCGACTTCGCCTTCAAGATATTTTGCGACAAAAGGATTTTTAATTGCACGTCCTGGAAGTCCTGCGGGGCTGTGAATTAAAACTACGTCTTCTTCTTTTGCGTCGATATATGCTTGTTTGAATCTGTCTGAAGCGTCGCCCTCGTAAGTGCAAGCGAATCTCGTCCCCATTTGCACACCTTTAGCGCCGAGTGCGAAAACTCTTTCGAGGTCGCTACGGTCCCAAATGCCTCCGGCGGCGATTACGGGAATATCGCTCTTCATTTCGTCAGCTACAAATTTCACGACGTCAGGCACGGCCTTTTCAAGTTTCAAAGCCGGATCATAAACCTGTTCGATAGTCGTTGCGCCTAAATGTCCGCCGGCTGTAGCAGGCTCTTCAACTACGAAGGCATCGGGCTGACGATTATATTTTTTCTCCCAGTGCCGCGTTATGAGGATCGCCGCTTTCGCTGAACTCACGATAGGCACGA
>CAJORD010000314.1 GCA_905236605.1 uncultured Synergistales bacterium
GGTGTCAAAACTGCTCCACGCGGTGAACGTTCAAAAAGTAAAAAACCTATCTCATCTTCAACAAGTTTAATCTGATAAGTCAATGTCGGCTGTGAAATAAATGAATTTTCTGCAGCTCTGTTAAAATTTTTAGTCTGCGCGAGTTCGAGAATATAATCAATTTGCTTTGTATTCATATAATAAAAATTTTCAATCGTTTATTTAATCTTTCTATTTGAAAATTATATCATCTGAATTTAATATTTGCTCATCAAAACAAAATTCAAAGGAGAAAAATTTTTATGAAGTATGTAAAGCTTGGCAACAGTGGCGTAGATGTTTCGAGAATTTGTCTCGGCATGATGAGCTTCGGCAAACCCGGTTCTGAAAATGGAGTTTTTCCTTGGGCAATGGAATTTGAAGACGCAAAGCCGCTCTTCAAAAAAGCCGTCGAGCTTGGAATTAATTTCTTCGACACGGCAAACGTCTATCAGCTCGGAAGCAGTGAAGAAATTACAGGAAAATTAATTCGTGAGTTTGCTCTCAATCGTGATGAAATCGTAGTCGCGACGAAAGTGAATTTCGAAATGCGCGCAGGCAGACCCAACGGAGCAGGTTCGTCGCGCAAAAACATCATGAGCGAAATTGATCACAGCTTAAAACGCCTTGGCCTCGATTATGTTGACTTATATCAAATTCACAGGCTCGACGCTTTCACACCGATGGAAGAAATCATGGAAGCTCTTCACGATGTCGTTAAGAGCGGCAAGGCTCGCTATATCGGCGCGTGCACAATGGACGCGTGGCAATTCGAGCGACTTCAAAATATCGCAGAGCGTAACGGCTGGACGAAGTTCATCACGATGCAGAATCAATATAATTTAATTTATCGTGAAGAAGAACACGAAATGATGCCGCTATGCCTTGACCGCAAAGTCGGAGTTAATCCTTGGAGCCCTCTTGCCGGCGGTCGATGTGCCCACCCGTGGGGAACACAAACAGCGAGAACAAAAATTGACGCGGTGTCGCCGATGGTCTGGACGGAAAAAACTGCGGCGCAAGACAAAGCGGTCGTCGATAATCTTGAAAAAATCGCTAAAGAAAACGGACGCACAATGGCTCAAGAGTCTTTAGCGTGGATGTTAAGCAAGCCGTTTATTTGCTCGCCTGTTGTCGGAACTACAAGCGTTAAACATGTTGAAGAAGCGGCTTCGGCGGTTGATATTAAACTTCCTGCTGATGAAATAGCGGCTCTTGAAGCTCCTTATGTTGCTCATACGAAGCAGCACGCATTTTAATTTGGAGGTCGTTTTATGACTATGAGAAAATTTTTCAGATGTGCGATTTTAGTTTCATGTCTTGCAGTCTCTTCCGTAGCGTTTGCAGAGCCGATTATTCTTGAGACGCAGGGGAGTTTTGCGGTCGGAGGGACTACAGTAACTCATGACGGCGAGTTTTCGATGGAACACTTCACAGCCCCCGAAGGTCAAACGGCATATGGCGATCATGCTTATGTCTTTTATCAAATTCCAGTGAACGCTAAAAAATTCCCTATGGTCTTTCAACACGGAGCGGCTCAAACAAAAAGAACTTGGGAGACTACGCCGGACGGGCGCGAAGGATTTCAAAATTTATTTTTGAGAAAAGGCTTCAGCGTTTATCTTGTCGATCAGCCACGACGCGGAGAAGCAGGACTTTCGACAGTTCCACCGGAAGCTGATAACCCATATGCTCATAATCCGATGTACGCGAATAGGACACTTTTTACGCTGCCAAGACTTGGAATATATCCAAATTTATTCCCCAATTCTCAATTTCCTAAAGATGAGGAAAGTTTGAATCAATTTATGCGCGCATGGACTGTTGACACCGGTGCACTTGATTTTGAGGTTGCCGCTGACGCAATGAGTAAGTTAATTGATAAAATTGGCGAAAGTATTTTAGTAACTCACTCAATGGGGGGCACTATCGGCTGGCGCACTCCTTTACGCACCGAGAAAGTCAAAGCTATTGTTGCCTATGAACCGGGCGGAAGTCCTTTTCTCTTCCCTGAAGACGGAATGCCTGAACCAGTACCGACAGCATACGGAGCAGTTGCGGCAATGTCAATCCCAGCAAAAGACTTTGAAAAGCTAACAAAGATGCCAATTATTATTTATTATGGCGATAACATAGCTTCAGAACCTACAACCGAAGTCGGCCCAGATCAATGGCGCGGTGAACTCGAGATGGCTAAAAAATTCGTGAAAGTCATTAACGAGCGCGGCGGCGACGCAACCCTTGTTCATCTTCCTGAAATCGGGATCAAAGGCAACACTCATTTCTTAATGGGAGATTTGAATAACGCCGAACTTGTTGATTTACTCGCGAAGTGGCTTGCTGAGAAGGGATTAGATTAAAATTTATAAGAGAGCTGGCGAGTTCTAGCTCTCTTTTTTAAGATTAGGAGATAAACTATGAGTGTATTTGAAGACTTAAGGAACGGAAAATCTTACGACATCAGGGACGAGCAATACATAAAGGAAGCTCACGGCGAAATGGCGCGTTGCCGTCATCTCTGCTGGGAGATCAATAACACTGATCCACTTGATACAGAAAAAATTATCACACTTGAGCGCGAATTATTCAAAGGAGCTTTGCCCGAAGGAAGTTTTTTGACACCGCCTTTTCAAATTGATTGCGCTTGTTGCGTTCAAATGGGCAAAAACGTTTTCGCTAATCACGGCTTAACAGTCATGTCAATCGGAACGATTATTATCGAAGACGGCGTAATGTTCGGGCCTGAAGCCGGATTGTTCACGGTCAATCACGAACCTAAAAATATTCGCGTCATTATGACAAAAGAAATTCACATTAAGAAAAACGCTTGGATCGGAGCAAGAGTAAATATCTTACCCGGCGTTACAATCGGTGAAAACGCGATTGTCGGTACTGGCTCTGTTGTAACAAAAGATGTGCCTGATAACTGCGTTGTCGTTGGAGTGCCAGCAAAAATCGTCAAA
>CAJORD010000315.1 GCA_905236605.1 uncultured Synergistales bacterium
ATCTTTCAGGAATCGAGGCGGGCGCCGAAATCGTTGATACAGCTATTTCACCGTTCGCACTTGGAACGAGCCAGCCGCCTACGGAGTCATTAGTCGCCGCTCTTGCAAACTCGGAATATGACACGGGAATTAAAATTGAAGACCTTCTCCCAATCTGCAACCACTTCAAGAAACTTCGCGAGAAATATAAAGACCTCCTGCCCGAAATTGCAGGCGTTGATATTAACATTCTTCGCTATCAAATCCCCGGCGGAATGTATTCAAACATGGTCAACCAATTAAAAGAAATGAACGCAATTGACAAACTCGAAGACGTTCTTAACGAAGTACCTGTCGTTCGTAAGGCCATGGGTTATCCTCCGCTCGTTACGCCGTCAAGCCAGATGGTTGGAACTCAAGCTACTGTGAACGTTTTGCGCGGCCGCTGGAAGAGTTTCCCGAAAGAAATTCGCCAGTACTTCTTAGGTTATTATGGTCAGCCGCCCGCACCAGTAGACCCCGAAGTCCAGAAGTTAGCCATTGGCGACGAAGAGCCTATCACATGCAGGCCCGGCGAAAAGATTGCTCCGGAAATGGAGAAAGCGCGCGAAGATTGCAAACCGTGGGCAACAGAACCCGAAGACGCTTTAACGTGGATTATGTTCCCGCAGGTCGCTAAGGATTTCTTGCCGAAAAAGTATGCAAAAGCCACAAAGAGAGATTCAGGCATTCAGGCACAAGCCGCACCGGAGGCATATCCGGCATAAATTATGGAAGTACCTTTAACCGGGGACGGTTTTGTTTTGGCGCGACTATCCGGCCAGAATGATGAAAACTTCAAAGCTATTGAAGACCGTTATCCCGTTTCACTTTCGATTAAAGACGGGGCCGTTAAAATCAGCGGCCCTGATTCTGAACCTATACGCATTGTAGGTCATCTAGTCCGCGAATTATTATCAGTTGCGGAGAAGGGCCACGAAATCCACACCGCCGACGTTAGAGCCGCAATGGACGCTTTAGCCGAGGGCCGTGAACTTAAACTCAACGAATTATATTCAGAAATTATCTGCACAACCGCACGCGGCAAACCCATTCGCGCAAAGACACCGGGCCAACGCGCATATATAAAAGCCATTCGCGACAATTTTATTTTATTTGCAACAGGCCCGGCTGGAACTGGAAAAACTTATCTTGCAGTCTGTGAAGCTGTCTCTATGCTCAAGGCTGGAAAAGTCAATCGCGTTGTTCTCGTTCGTCCTGCTGTCGAAGCTGGCGAAAGTCTCGGCTATCTTCCGGGCGATTTAAGAGAAAAAGTCGAGCCGTATGTCAGGCCGTTATATGACGCGTTTTATGATTTACTTTCACCGGAAAAATTTTTGCGCTATGCTGACAAGGGCGTGATTGAAATTGTCCCGTTAGCTTACATGCGCGGACGAACTCTCAATGAAAGTTTCATAATCCTTGACGAAGCTCAAAACACGACGCCTCGACAAATGAAAATGTTTTTGACGCGCCTCGGCTTCGGTTCAAAAGCTGTCGTTACGGGCGACATAACTCAAATAGACTTGCCGGGCGGCTCGCCGTCAGGTTTAAGAAGCGTGCGCGAAATTTTAGGCGGCATTAAAGGAATTGGATTTATGGATTTGAGTTACGCCGATGTAGTGCGACATGAGATAGTTCAAAAAATCGTGCAGGCTTATGAAAGATACGAAAATAAATTAACAGGGAGTGAGGAATGAGGAATCGGCGCGGGAATTTTTGTTCCCTAATTCCTAATTCCGAAACCCTCATTAATTAAAATGAAATATAAAAATAGGCCAAGAGCTTTGTTCCCTTCGGGACAAAATTTTTTTAGCAAAATTAATTTCAAATTCATCTCGCAATTCATAACCCCTTTGATATTTCTATTAATTGCAGGCGTGTGTATTGTTCTTCTTCAATGGATGGTGCTGATACGCCGCGGAGACAGTTTTACAGTTGGAAAACCGTCTCCGGAAACTTACAGAGTAATTTCGCAAATGCGCTACGATGATCAGGCTTCAGCGAACACTTTGCGCTCAATGGTCAATGATAGCTTAGTTGGCGTTATGGTGCGAGATGTTTCAGCAAAAACGCGACTACAACGACGATTAGAAGCCCTGCGCGACATGAAAGAAAACACACCACGCGACTCCGGTTATCTTGCTGTCTTCCCTGAACCCTTGTTAAGAGCCGTTTTGCGTCTTAAAGATGAAGATAAAGCGAAAATTTTGAATGCCTCTTACAAAATTGGAAGTTCATATATAGACAGGCTTGAATCTGAAAAAGTTTTCCGTGGCAATACTGCGTTAATGGCTTCGATTTTGTGGAACGAAATTAACAAAGCTAATCTTCAACCTAACGATGCTAATTTTGTGTATCAAATTCTGACGCGCCTTGGAAATCTCACTGTAAAGATTGATGATGACTTAACAGAATTAGCAAGAAAAGCCGCTATTGAAGATGTTCCAGTTATAGATCGAAAATTAGAACCAGGAGATGTAATTGTAAGTAAGGGCGATGTTGTTACCACACAGACCGCAGTATTATTAAGGCTTCAAGGCTACACTGAAGATGTTTTTCCTGTCGTTCAGTTAATTGTAGTAATTTTGTTCACGCTAATGATGCCTTTGTTTTTGAACATTCTGAAGCGCGGAGCCGGTGAACAGAAGCCTACATGGTGGTGCGTAGCGTTCATAATGGTAACGGCTTGGAGTTGCGAAACATTAGCGACACGTTTAGAAATTTACGGTGCTGGAAGCCTTGCAGCTGTTAATATTGCATACTTATGTTTACCTGATTATCTTGCATTTTGTATCGCAATGATGGCGGCGGTATCTGGTGTATTTGTAATCACTAGTCACGCTGTTGCACAGCAAGTTACTTTAGTTGTACTTTCAGGTTTTGCGGCGATAGTCGGCTTTTATGTGATGAGAAATTCTGAATCACGCCGTCAGGTTACACGCAGAATTATTTTGATGGCGTTTTTGATGACGCTTGTAAAAATGGCGATAAGAACCATTCAGGGGCCTCCGTTTGTGCGAGATAATTTTAGATTGTTCATACCACTTGGCGAATTTTGGCAAGAAGCAGGATTGTTTTTCTTTTTTGAGGCCATAATCCCTCATTTGATGATGATGATTTTGCAATATCTCGAGGAGTACCTTGGAACTCTTTCAATTTTGAGTATTCGCGAAATCTCTCACCCTTCAAGTCCGTTGTTGAGGGACTTACAGCGCAATGCCCCCGGAACTTATCAACATTGTCTTACAATAGCAACATTAATTGAAGCTGTAGGAATGAAACTCGGAATGGACGTCAATCTACTTCGCGCCGGAGCTTATTATCACGACATCGGCAAATTAAGGAAGCCGCAGTTCTTTGTTGAAAATCAAGGTGGGGTCAACATTCATGACGACATGTCGCCTATGTTAAGCTCTATGACAATAATCTCACATGTTAAAGACGGCCTCGAATTAGCGTGGGAAGCTAAGTTGCCGCAACGAATCCGGGACTTTATCGCCGAGCACCACGGTACAACATGCACAAGATATTTTTACAATAAAGCTGTATCTTTAGGAGAGAATGTAGAGTGGGCATCGTTCTGTTATCCTGGTCCGCGGCCACAAACTCGCGAAACAGCTTTGCTAATGATTGTCGATTCAGTTGAGGCCGCAGTTCGTGCTGCAAATATTCGCGAAATTGAAGACGCAGATAAAAACAGAGAAAAAAGCAAGCGTGTAAGTGCGATTGAAAAAATCGTGAAGCAAGTTATCACAAGCAAAATTAACGAAAATCAATTTGATGACGTGAATTTTACATTCAAAGATTTGGCTCTTATAAAAGAAACTCTAATTTCAGTTCTGACATCAATGTATCATTCGCGCAAAGTCAAAAAAATAGAAAAGAAAAAATAAAGAGAGGTTAGTTTTAATTTTGAAGTTATCATTGCGCATAAACGAGCCTGAAGACTCATCGGGCACCAAAGAGGGCGATAGTAGTAGCTCAAATTTTAATTTTGAAAAAGTTAGTGATGTTCTTGAAAGTGAGCTAATAGAGATTTATCCTAAATCTAAAAATTTTGAAGCCGCGGAGATTTCTTTAACTTTTGTAGCTCCTGACGATATTCGCGCGCTAAATCGTGAATACAGAAATGTCGACGAATCCACTGACGTTTTATCGTTCCCCATGATTGAAGATGAGTTTTTTGAAATTCCCGTGCTTATCTTAGGCGACATCGTAATTTGTCCAGAAGAGACGGCGCGACTTCACCCCGAACTTAATGAACGTGAAGCAATTTGTTTAATGATTGCTCATTCGTTTTTACATTTGCTAGGTTTCGATCACGACACGGACGAGAAAGAAAAAATCATGTGGCAAAAACAGGACGATATAAAATCCAAAATTCTTGCTGCTTTATCACAGGAGGAAAATTAAATGACGGGAATAATTTTGGGTTTTGTAATTTTGTTTTTACTTTCGGCTTTTTTCAGTGGTGCAGAGACTTCCATAACTGCAACCGGCACAGGAAAATTACGAACTTTACAAGAGCAAGGAAAATACAAATTTCTAAATTCCACTTTTCAATGGCTGATTGATGACACACAAGAGGCTCTTACAGTTTGTCTAATTTCAAATAATGTAGTGAACATCTCGGCTTCGGCGCTCGCCTCGAGTGTTGTAATTGAAATTTTTGGTTCCGGTGCACTTGTCATTACAGTGCCTGTTATGACGGTCTTAATCGTGATTTTGGGCGAGATTTTACCAAAAAGTGCAGCGATGGTGTATTCTGAAAACGTTTTGATTGTTGCTGCTCCGATACTTAGAATTTTGGCGTTTTTGATAGCTCCAGCGGCTTGGGCAATGAAAAAATGCGTGAAAGCGATTGGATTTTTACTACACATAGATTTGGGAACGCAACAGGTATTTGTAACGCGCGACGACATTGAGCAATTAGTAAAAATTGGAGAAGAAAGCGGCGCTCTTGAAGCAAGCGAACGCAGAATGATAGACGGCATCATAGATTTTGACGAGAGACGCGTACACGAAATTATGATACCACGCACAGACATGATAGCGCTTGAAGCTGATGATACTTTAGCCGACGCTGTAAAACTTTTTATTGATGAAGGACACTCAAGAATCCCTGTCTATGAGGAAAGTCCAGACAATATAATCGGAATTTTATACGTCAAAGATACACTTAAAAATCTTCTTGATTCAGATTTAACTTGTGAAGTAAAAACTCTTTTACGAAAGCCAATTTTTGTCCCTGAAACCATTCGCACCGCTGAACTTCTTGAAAATATGCGGCGCGAACATATTCACATTGCAATAATCGTCGATGAGTATGGCGGAGTGGCTGGACTTGTAACAATGGAAGATATTTTAGAACAGATAGTCGGCGAAATTCAAGATGAATACGACCAGGAAGTCCCTGAAATTCAAAAACTCGATGACGGTTCTTACATGGTACAAGGTGGAATTAGCCTGGAAAATTTGAGCGATTCGCTTGGCTCCGAATTTGAAAGTGATGACGCTGAAAGCCTAGGCGGACTTGTTTTAACGTTGTCAGGAAGTTTCCCTGAAGCAGGAGAAATTTTTGAATATGGCGGCTGGAAAATTAAAGTGGAAGCGCTCGAAGACCATCGAATAACACTGCTTAATCTCTCGAAAATTGAGCAAGAACAACAAAACGAAGAAGCAGACATACAACAATAATTTTTATACGCCGTGTCCTTTTGTAATTTATGAGGGCGCGGCGTAATTTTTTTATTCTTCTATGTCGTAATAGACGTGATAACTCATGTTTTTGACTCTGTTTTTATCAACATCAAAATTTATATATACAATTTCGCTTTCTTGATACGAGTACGCTCCAGTGGATTGGTCGCTTGGCTCTCCAAAATTTTGTATTAATTTGTCCGTGCTATCTCCGATTTTTATATTGCCAAAAGCCTTATCGCCTCCGGAAATCACAACTGAAGTAAGCAAATTATTCACATATTCGACGCTGCAATTTTTCCACGACATTGAAACGCGTTCATACTCGCCGCCACCGATTGTATCGCGCTTTTCATTTTTAGGCTTGCCAAATAATGATACAGCTTTCTCTGGTGTAATTCCGTAAGTCAGATACAGCTGCATTATCAGTTTGTGCAATGGGTTATCCTGATAATTTTCAGCATATACAGCTTCGAGATATTTACCAAAAACAAACGCGCTGCCTTCTTGCGTTGGGTGATCAACTTCGTACCAGACATCGCCGTCAGTTATAAAACGATCTAAGACTACGACAGAATCATCTCTGTTTAATTTGCCAAGAATTTCTGAATCAGTGCCTGGATCTTCACGAAGTCTTACGCCGCTGCCGGTGCATCGTCCTAATGTTGGAAAATTTTCAAATTTATTCGGTGAATCCGCGACAGCAACTGACGCTAACGCAAATAAACATAAAAACAAAATTGCAATTTTTAATTTACGCATTCTTAACGCTCCTATCAAATTTTATTTTTGTATCTCACTTGTAAATTCAAGAAGTACACACGTTACATTATCCTTCCCGCCACGTTCTAAAGCGGCTTCGATTAATTTATTCACAGAAATTGAAACATCATAATTACCACTTACAATTTCTGAAATTTCTCGATGAGTTAGCATTTCTGTAAGTCCGTCGGAACATAGTAATACTCTTTTTACTTCGTTCACGTGATGAGGCCCGCTGGCGTCCGGCGAAATCACAAACTGATCTTCAGATATTCCAATAAATTTTGTTAAGATATGCCGTTCGTGGCTAGTTTGTGCTTTGCGTGGCGTGATTAATCCCATTCGCGCTTTCTCTTCGGCGACAGTGTGGTCATCTGTAACGCGCAAAAGATTTTCCCCTTTTAATACATAAATCCTTGAATCACCAAGGTTATATGCCATGAAAAAATCTTCGGAAATTACAACAAGTGCCAACGTCGTTCCCGCTCTGCTATTTTGTTCCGCTGCAAACGTCATCACCGCAGCGTTTGCATCTTTCACAAATTCTTCGACGGCTTCATAATTTCCAAATTTAATTTTTTCACAATGCTCCGCAAGTTTTTTAACGGTCTTTAATGATGCAACCTCGCCGAAATCTTCGCCGCCCATTCCGTCGCAAACCGCAAACACACAGGGCGCTTCCGAAACTCCTTGCGCGCTCGTGGGAGTCTCGCTGAAAATTCCATTGCAGAAAAAATTATCTTCGTTATTCGTTCGGACATGTCCGACATCTGAACGCGCCGCAAATCTCACAAACATTTTAATTCTCATCTCCTTAAATTTTTTTTTTTCGCAGGGGCATGTAAAGATTAAATCACACAGCAAGATTTTTCAATGTATAATTATCAAAACTAAAATAAATTTTCATAAATTGCCAAAGATTTTTAAGGAGGAATTTTCTTTCATGCACATGAAAAGTTTTCGGATACTTTTAATTTTCGCAATAACATCTTTCGCTTCTGTGTCGTTGGCAGCTTCTCCAATCATTATGAAAGACCCTGCACACGTCGGCGAGCAAACGGTTCTTTCCGTTGAAACTTCACAGATCCCCGCGGGAGGTTCCGTAGAGTGGTCAGTAAGTCCCACGACGGGCAAAACTCCAGATAGAATTTCTCTTCGCGCGGGCGGTCTTGAGTGCGCCTTTACGCCTCTCGATACGGAGCCTATAAAAGTTGTCGCGTCCTTTCTTGATCGATCAGGAAAATTAATTTCAAGTTCTGAAAAGATGATCGACCCGGAAGAATTTGAAATTAATATCGCGGTCGTTGTCGATAAGCCGCTGACACTTTGGGACGCTGAAAAACGTTCAAATTATGTTTTAAGTCCAGAATCTCTGATGGCGAATGCTCCCGTGAAAATCAGCGCGACATTTGAGCCGGAGTTCAAAGGCGAGCCTACATTCAAATGGACGACCGACGCAGCTACGGCAATCGTGAGCGAAAACGGCAATGAAGTTTCAATCAAGCGCGGCTCTATCGGCGAGAGCGAAGTTTCTGTTACGGCTTTCAATTCTAATGGTGTCAAACTCGGAAGCGGTTCAGGGACTGTGAATATCACGGTGCCGATTTCAACATTTGAAGAAAGTTCAAACGAGCGCGAAGCGTGGCAAAGTTGGCAAAGAGCGCAGGACTTATGGGAAAATAAAAATTATTCTGAGGCCGTCGAGCTTGCAACAAGAGCGATGAGCCTTTCACCGCGAGATTCTGAAATTTCCGAAGGGTTGCGCGTCATGAATATAAATTACGCAAAATTCACAAAGGCTCAAAAACTTCGCGAAGACGCCGAAGCATTAGACGCTGAAAAAAAATTTGATGACGCTTTAAGAAATCTCCGCGCCGCGCAAGTCATTTGGCCGCTCGATGACGCTCCAGAAAAAATTAAAACTGAAGAAATGAAAGTCAACGAGCAGCGACTTCTGCAACAGAGCGCGAACTGGCTCCGCGATACTGCTTCGGCTTATGACAATGAAAACATGTACGAAGAAGCTCTTGAATATTACGCAAAGAGTATGGCTATCGTATCGTCCGACGCAATCGCCGACAGAATGGACAAAATTAGCAAACGTCTTGAGCTAATCGCCGACGCCGATCGTTATGCAAGCGAAGGACAATCTCTCGAAAAAGAAGGCAAACTTCAAGACGCTTTCACTCACTACACAGCCAGCATAATGAGCAACCCCGACGCGACTTTAAGACAACATCTCGACGAACTTCAAAGCGTGATTTCAAGGCGCGAACGTCAAGCTAGTGCGCTATTCAGAGAAGGACAAGACCTTCAACGAAAAAATCATCTTCAAGAAGCTCTCACTCGTTATCATGAAAGCGTCAACGTTTGGGAAAATGAAAACGCTCGTCAACGAATCCAACAATTAAGCCGCAACAGAGGATTACACCCTGACGCTGAATTAAGAGGCCCTGAAGATTTTGGAATCGGAACTAGAGCTGACGCACAAAAAATTATCAAGGCCGCTGATGAACTCTACGCCAACGGTAAGAATGAAGAAGCTCTCGAGTTATATAGGAAGGCTTTGAAAATTTCTCCGAATCCAGATTTACAGAAATGGGCGGCACGGCTCTTCGAGGTTGTGAAAGAAAATAACGCTGTCGAAGCTGCTAACAAACAAATTAAAGAAGCAAATTCACTTTACAAGGCCGGAAAAATTAAAGAGGCTCTGGAACTTTACAAACAAAGTCTTAACACTCACAAAAACGCAGAAATTGAAGCATTCCTCAAAAATCAGGAGCAGGTGACGAAGTGATTACATTAGGTTTTTGCAATCTCAAAGGCGGCGTAGGAAAGACAACCGCTTGCCAAAATATCGCAGTTGCGCTCGCGAAGTCAGGCCGAAAAATTGCCGTCGTCGATATGGACCCACAGAGCAATTTAAGCGCAGGCTTCGGCGTTACGCCCGGACCGACTGACCCGCAAGTCTTTGACTTACTTTCAGGCGGTGCGAAGTGGGACGACATTGTAAAACACAAAGAAGGCGTCGATATTATTCCGAGTTCATTAAATCTCGTTATGGCGGAGCTGAACGAATCCGGCCTTTTTGATAACGATACTTTGTTGCGCGACGCGTTGAAACATATTTCGCCCGACAGATACGATTATGTAATTCTCGACAGTCCCCCGCAACTTGGAATTTTCACGCGGAACGTTTTAGCGGCGTGTGATAAGGTCATTGTGCCGATGGACGGAGGATTTTATAGTTTGTTCGGCTTGAAGCTGCTTGAAAGTTCTCTTTCAGTTTTGAGCGAGAGACTTGGAAATCAGCTTGAGATCCTTGGAATCTTGATGACAAATTATAATCCGCGGCTATATATCGCGCACAGCATTTTTGACGAAGTCCGAAAGAGTTTCGGCGACGCACTTTTTGAAAGCTATATCTCGCAAAGCGTCGGCCTAATCGAAGCGTCAAGCATGGGAATGTCAATCTTTGAATATTCGCCGAAGTCTAAATCCGCACAGTGTTACAAAGAAGTTGCCGAAGAACTTTTGAAGCGCCTTGAAGGGAAAGCCTCTTCTATCGAAATTCCCAAAAGAAAACCCGGCCGCCCAAAACGTGAGAAAGAAAAAGAAATTTCTACCGAAGCTGTCGCAGAGCCGGAACCGGATATAATCCCCGAGCCTTCTATAGCGGAGCCGGAAGTAGAGATTTTAGAAATCGCTGCGAATCTTGAAACTCAAGAACCAGAGCCGGAAATTATTACACCGCCAGCGCCGATTGAGGAAAAGAAAATCGAAGTTAAAGAAGCACCTAAAATTTCTAAACCTGAACCCGACGAGCCTAAACCACCGGTCGTTCATCACACTCACGTAGCAGCAACAGGGCCTTACGAAGAAGGCATTAAACAAGACCTCCTAGACTTGTTGCCCGAACGTCAGAAAGCAATTTGGGAGCAAATTCTTGCACCTATCGGCGACATCTCGCGCGGTGAAATCGACGTTAGAGAAATCCGTGAAGATTTTGAGAATAGCGACAAGTATCGCTATACGTTCTATATTCTCAATGATGAAGACGATAAATTATTCCCCGTTGCCTTCGCTGACCAGATAATAGAACCTCTTCGCTGCGTCGTGAAGTTAGATGAAAATGGCTCCGCCGAAATCTTTTTCTAAAAATCTGAAACTCTAAACGCAAATAAAAAATTAAAATTCGTTGCCGCTCCTCAAAAATCTCTTAGGCGACGCGTTTTTTTATATTTATATATGGAGGTCGTAACGTGAAAAAAACTTTTGCAGTTGTGTTTTTAATTTTGATTTTAAGTTCAACAGGATTCGCAGGTGAAAAAGACATGAAAGAAAATAATCTCAAATGGTGGCAGTGCAAACCCGTCTATCAGGTTTACCCGAAAAGTTTTTTTGACACGGACGGAACAGGCTCCGGCGACATTAACGGCATTACGAGCAAGCTCGATTATCTTAAATCGCTCGACGTCGGCGCAATCTGGATCACTCCCGTTTATCCTTCGCCGATGATTGATAACGGTTATGACATTGCCGACTACACCGGCATAAATGAAAGTTTCGGCTCCATGAACGACTTCGACAGGCTCTTGGCCGAAGCTAAGAAGCGCGATATTAAAATCGTGATGGATTTAGTTTTTAATCACACGTCCGACAAACACGAATGGTTTCTTGAGTCGAAGAAAAACACAAAAAATCCTAAAGCAGACTGGTATATATGGCGCGACGCTAAGGACGGCAAAGAGCCAACAAACTGGCGCGCAATTTTCGGCGGAAGCGCTTGGACTTGGTGCGAAGAACGAAAGCAATATTATCTTCATACGTTCGCAAAAGAACAGCCCGATCTAAATTGGAATAATCCTGACGTCAGACGCGCTTTATATGACGCCGCGAACTTCTGGCTTTCAAAAGGCGTGGGCGGTTTCAGAATCGACGCTATCACTTACATCAAGAAGCCTAGGACTTTCATTGACGGCAAGCCCGATGGCAAAGATGGCACCGTAAACATTCACACGATGACGGCTAATCAGCCGGGAATTTTAGATTTTTTGCGCGAGTTTAAGCACAGAGTTTTCGACGGCAAAGATATTTTTACTGTCGGCGAAGCTAACGGCGTCAGCGCTAGAGAGTTGTCCGAGTGGGTCGGCAAAGATGGAGTTTTCGATATGCTCTTTGAGTTTAGCCATGTCGATTTACCATTCGATGCTGCTGAAATTTGGTGCTACCCTAAAGAATGGAAATTGACGGACTTAAAGCGCGCGCTTTCAAACAGTCAGAAGGCAACGCGTGATAATGGCTGGTATCCAATCTTCTTTGAAAATCACGATCAGCCTCGAAGCGTTAATCATTTCTTCCCCGAAGGCGCTGACCCTAAGAAGGCCGCGAAGGCTCTTGCAACCGTGTTAATGACTATGCGCGGAACGCCTTTTATTTATCAGGGCCAAGAGCTAGGCATGACCAACGTATCATGGAACGACATTGAAAAATATGATGATATATCTTCGCACGGTCAATACGATTTCGCGATTAAGGAAGGCTTTTCGCCAGACGAGGCCATGAAATTCGTTCGCTACTTCAGCAGAGATAACGCCCGAACGCCTATGCAATGGAACGACGAAGCCAACGCAGGATTTTCGCCCGAAGGTGTCAAGACGTGGCTGCCGGTGAATGAGAATTACAAACTCATAAACGCCGAAGCCGAAGGAAAAGATTCAAACTCGGTGCTTGCGTTTTATAGAAAATTGGGAGCGTTGAGAAGAGCGCATGAAACATTAATTGCGGGCGACTACAAAGAAATTTTTTCAGACAGCGAAGAAATTTTTGCGTTTGAACGTTCTTTCAATGGCGAGACGCTCACGACGGTTGTAAATTTCTCTCTCAAGCCCGTGAAAGTCCCGGCTGAAATCGTGAATAAAAATTTGGTTCTTTCAAGTGAAAAAGTTTTCGACGATTTGAAATTACAGCCCCTTGAAGCACGAATTTACAAAATAAAATGAGGGCAAAGAAAAATTTTCTTAATCCCTCACTCCTACTTCCTCATTTCTAATTCCTACTTATCTTATACGCGGCCATAAAGGGAACACGCTGCCTTAATTCTGTCTGCAAGTCCGTCAGGGATAGCGCCTTCGCGCATTCGCCATGCCCAATTTCCCGTAGGTGTTGATGGCGTGTTAGTCCGGGCCTCGGCGCCTAATCTCAAATAATCTTGCATAGGTATTATCGCCGTATCAGCAACTGAACTCACGGCCAAGCGCGTTACTTCACTCGTGAAAATATAGCCGTCCATGATGTCGCGTCCTACATATGAAGAAAAATTTTTGATTTCGTCTTCGGTTGCGTCGTTCTCGAACCACCCGCGCGAAGTATTATTATCGTGAGTGCCGGTGTAAACTACGCTATCTCTAGTGTGATTATGAGGCGCGTAAGGATTATCCGCAGGATTTCCGAATGCAAAATGTAAAACGAGCATTCCCGGCAATTCCATTTTCTTTCGCAAGGCTTCGACATCGGGCGTAATAATTCCAAGATTTTCGGCCCAGAATGGCATCGTCGGAAAATTTTCTTTCAGGCACGCGAAAAATTTTTCATACGGAACGTCGACCCATTCGCCGTTTTGCGCAGTCGTCTCGCCGTACGGCACCGCCCAATATGCAACAAGCCCGCGGAAATGGTCAACTCGAACTCTATCGAACAACAAGAAAAGAGTTTTTAATCTTTCGATCCACCATTTGAAGCCCTGCTGCTCCATGACGTCCCATTTATAAGTCGGATTTCCCCAAAGTTGTCCCGTAGCACTGAAATAATCCGGCGGAACTCCTGCAACGGTTACAGGATTCAAATCTTCGTCGAAGTCAAATAGTCCCGGATTTTGCCACACGTCCGCACAATCGCGCGTCACATAAAGCGGCATGTCGCCCACGAGTTCAATATTTAATTTTTTAAGACGCTCTCGAAGTTCAGAAGCCTGCATAAAAAATATAAATTGATAAAACTCTTGCCGCGCTATCTCGTTTGAATATTCCGCGCTGAAATTTTTAATCGCGTCCGGCTCATGATGTTTTAATTCGTCCGGCCATTCGTACCACGGCGCGCCGCCGTTCGCCTGTTTAATCACGCTGAACAAAGCGAAATCACGCAGCCACGAAGCAGACTTCCTGAACGCCTCGAATTTCCCTCCGCCAATTTTGACATAACGCTTATATGCTGCGTTCAAAACTTCGGTCTTGAATTCGCGTGCTGCCTCGTAATCAACTTTATCGGGGTCTTTATTGAAATCATACTTTGCTGCGAGCCTGTTGAGTTCGTCAGACAAGATTAAATTATCGCTCACGAGAAGTTCCGGACTTGTCAACAAAAAATTCCCCGCAAATGCCGATGTAGGACTATAAGGCGAATTTCCGCAGCCGGGGTCAATCGTCGTCATCGGCAAGACTTGCCATAATTTTTGCCCGGCGTCATGAAGAAATTTCGCAAAATTCAAAGCCTCCGGCCCAAAATCTCCAATACCGAACTTTGAAGGAAGAGACGTAATCGGCAATAATATTCCAGCACTTCGTTTATTCATAAAAATTTTTCCCCCTTTTATAACGCTCCTGACTCATAAACCAGATGACCGGCCGCAAAAGTCATAGTAACGTCAATCAAAGAAATTTCTTCCGGCTTAACTAAGAATGGATCTTGTTCAAGTATCACGATGTCAGCATCACTCCCGACAGCCAACTCGCCGCGCCTCGATTCGTTTCCGCCGTTCCATGCCGCGTTCCATGTATAGACGCTTAAAGCCTCCGCGACGCTCAAGCCGTTCATGACAAGCCGACCAATATTTTTTAATGGCGCGGTCAGATTTTCGCCAGAACCTCCAGACACGACAAGCCCGTTTTGAAAAGCTTCGTGAATAAAATTTTCTTCCTGAGTCAAAACGGCCGAGCCTCCGAGATTTAATAATCGCATTCGCTCTACGACATTTCCGCCCGTGAAACTCTTAACTAAATGGCGCGAACTCTTTCGGACTTTTTTAACGACGCGTTCAAGAGCATTAAGACAAGATTTATTATTGTCGGTGATTATCTGACAACCGGATAAATGAGCCGAGTAAATCATATTTTTTTGGTCTTGTTGTTCGAGAGCGTCGCGGATCAAAATTCCGCCAAGTTTGCAGAACGGAAGGCCGTCGCCGGTTCTAAGTCCTGAAGATAAAAATTCGTTCAGCGCGCTGACTTCATTAAATCCAAAGTTGCATCTTAATCTGAATTTTAATAAATCGTAAATTTCATTTGAAAGTATGTTCCAGAGATTTAGAGAGCCATTATAAAAATCTGCCCAAATTTCAGAAATTCCGAAGGCGTTGGCTTTAGGTGCGTATGTGTTAATCAGATATTTAATTTCGTCGGCGGTCAATTCCGGAAGATGCTGCACAAATTCGTCCGGCTCTACACTATCTTGAGGCATGTTTAATTCGTTCATTGCCGGCGTATTTAAGATTATGTGCGTGTTTTGAGCGTCAATGACCGCGCAAGGCAAAGTAGTTATGATTTCTTCAATGTCCTCACGCGAGATTGCGACGTCTTCAGAAAGATTGCAAGCAATGTACCAGCCGCGCAAAGGTTTTTGATTAGCGCGAAAGAAAGCGGCCAAAGCGTCTTTGAACTCTCTGACCGAATGAGCGCTAACGAGATTTAAACGTTCTTGACCCTCTGCCCAAGATAAAAAATCAGTTCCGCCGTCGCAAAATCCCGGCAAGACCGTTCGCCCCTGAAGATTAATTATTCTGCCGCTGAAAGTGCCGGATTCGTCCTCAATCGAAACGATACGCCCGTTTTCAAAAGTCAAATTTGAAGCTAGGCCCGAACGAGTGTATATTCTGCCGTTCACTAAAGAAATTTTTTCCTGTTGGGTTTGATTCAATTAGAGACTCACCCCTTTATTATTAAATTAGGGATTAGGATTTTTGTTTTTTTATTCGCGTTCCTAATCCCTCATTCCAAAAATCTAAAATGTTCCGCTGTACTTTGTGGCGATACCGAGCACCTGCAACGAAGTTTCCATGAGTTCGTTTTGTTGCTTGACGAGCCACGCGCCGACGGCCATTTCAACTTTCGATTTACTTAAATCCATTGACGCCGCCGCGATGCTCATCGGGTCAGCTCCGCTCTCCGCGATTTTTGTGCTTGCGGCGTTGGCAGAGTTCAGAGAGTTCTGCATCATGGCCATGCCGTTTTTGCCTAGGGTGTCATAACTGTTCATACTAATCATGATTTATTCCGCCTCCTTTCGTGAATGAAGATTATTATATAATAAGAAAAAATTCAGTTTAATTTTCGGAGGTTTTGAGTTAGAAATGGAAACAAGAGTTGCAGTTATGAGTATCATCGTCGAAAACATTCAATCGGTTGAGACACTGAACAATATTCTTCACGAGTATCGCGATTTTATAATTGGCCGCATGGGGATCCCGTATCATCATAAAAAAATTAACATCATCAGCATCGCCCTTGACGCTCCGCAAGATGAAATTTCCGCACTGTCGGGACGCATTGGCAACCTTGAGGGCGTCAGCGTAAAGACAGCGTTTTCAAAATAAGATTTGAAATCATGACGTACAGTTTTGAACTTGACAAAGACACTCAAAAATTTGTTGAGGCTTATGCGTCAGAAACTGGCGAGAACGTTGGCGAACTTGCAAAAAAAATTCTTCTCGACCACATAGAGGATATTATGGACTTGAGGCTCTATGAACAGTCGAAGGCAGAATATGATGCCGATCCCGAAACTTATTCTCTCGATGAAATTGAAAAAGAATTAATGAGCAATGCGTTATAGCGTCGAATTTTCAAAAAAGGCCCGAAGAGAATTAAAAAAACTTGATCCTAATGTTGCCTTAACGATAACAAAGTGGATCAGAAAAAATCTTGAAGGCTGTGAAAATCCTCGACGCTTCGGGAAATCACTCACGGGAAATTATTCAGGAAAATGGCGTTATAGGATTGGCGATTATAGAATTATTGCGGAAATTCAGGACGACAAAATCATTATTCTTGTTACCGCGGTAGGTCATCGCAGAGAAATTTATTAAGATGAACGAAATTATTCACAAACTCGCGGCCTCTCATTCGCTTGAAATTCAAGAATACGAATTTTTAATTAAAAATCGAAACGATGGGGCCGCAAAACTTCTTCGCAAACTTGCTGACAAAACTCGCAGGGAGATTTATGGCACTGATGTTTATGTTCGTGGCTTAATAGAAATTTCTAACATTTGCCGCAACGATTGTCTATACTGCGGAATCAGGCGCAGCAACACGAATTGTGAACGCTACAGGCTCACGCCGGAGCAAATTCTTTCGTGCGCCGATGAAGGTTATGAATTAGGATTTAGAACTTTTGTTTTACAAGGCGGCGAGGATTCTTTTTTCACTGATGACGTACTTGGCGGAATCGTTCGTGAAATTAAATCGCGTCATTCAGACTGCGCCGTAACGCTCTCGATGGGAGAACGAAGTTTTGAGAGTTATAAATTTTTGCGTGAATGCGGCGCGGACAGATATTTATTAAGACACGAGACCGCCGACAAAGAACAT
>CAJORD010000316.1 GCA_905236605.1 uncultured Synergistales bacterium
ATGTCAATCGAACGCAGAAAAATAATGAAAGCTTACGGAGCTGAACTAGTTTTGACCGAAGGCGCGAAGGGCATGAAAGGCGCGATCGAAAAAGCTTCAGAAATCGCAATGAACACTCCCGACAGTTTCATAGCGGGGCAATTCGTCAACCCTGCTAACCCCAAAATTCACAAGGAAACGACCGGCCCTGAAATTTGGCATGATACTGACGGTCATGTAGATATTTTTATCGCAGGCGTCGGAACTGGCGGAACTCTCACGGGTGCGGGCGAGTATCTTAAATCTCAAAATCCCAACGTGAAAATTATTGCCGTCGAACCAGCTTCTTCACCGGTGCTTTCAACAGGCAAAGCAGGCGCACACAAAATCCAAGGGATCGGCGCGGGATTTGTTCCTGATGTTTTGAACACGAGAATATATAACGAGATTTTCCCGGTGAAGGACGAAGACGCATTCGCCGCCGCGAAACTCACAGGAACGCTTGAGGGCTTCTTAGTCGGAATTTCATCGGGCGCAGCTTTACACGCCGCAATCGAAAAAGCTAAACTCGCCGAGAACAAAGACAAAAATATCGTTGTAATCTTGCCAGACACGGGCGAACGTTATCTTTCAACCGCACTTTTCAGCGAATAGCATGAATATTATCGATGAAGTTCTGAAGACGGCGGACAAACTCGAATCCTTAACGAGCGACAGCAAAATTAATTTCAATGGCATCAAAGACCACGTCGAAGCAGCTTTGAAAAATTTTCAAGCAGCTTTGTTTCCTGAACATGTCAACCCCGAAAATAAATCTATAAATTCAAATCTCGAACTCGCGTGTGAAAATTTGATTTACGCGCTTGAAAGACTTGTTCACGGTCGCGATGAAGCTGAAGCGCTCACGGCACAATTATTAGAGAAACTCCCTGATATTCGCAAAATTTTATGGACAGACATAACGGCGGCTTATCAGGGAGACCCTGCCGCAAAAACTCCAGATGAAATTATTTTGGCTTACCCTGCTTTCATCGCGATTAGCGCATATCGAATTGCTCACGAGCTTTACGTCATGAGAGTGCCTCTAATCCCCAGAATCATAACTGAATACGCTCACCGTCTCACAGGAATAGATATTCACCCCGGCGCCACGATAGGAGAATATTTTTTTATTGACCACGGAACAGGAGTTGTCATCGGCGAAACTTCGACAATCGGCAAGCGCGTGAAAATTTATCAAAATGTAACGATCGGTGCTAAAAGTTTTGATGTCGAACCTGACGGAACTTTAGTGAAAGGAATCAAACGCCACCCTGACATCGGCAACAACGTTGTAATTTACGCGGGCGCTACAATTTTAGGTGGCGAAACAAAAATCGGAGACAACTGCGTCATCGGCGGCAATGTCTGGTTGACGCATTCTGTGCAATCCGGAAGAATAATAATTAGAAACGAAGAATAATTTTTGAAGAAACAAAAAGCCGTCGCATTCTCGCGACTTTAGTCGTGAGTTAGACGGCTCTATGTTACAATACCTTCCGGTAAATGTTAGACGGAGAAGCCATAGATTAGCGAAAGCCGACACTAGACCACGCTTTTTACCGAGAGTTTTACAACAAATCTCTGCTGGTGACAGTAGAGTCAGGCATAGGGACAAAAGTTTCCTTGTGTCTGTGAGAAGCACCCGCACCTGTATCTGTGTTATAGTCTTCTTGCGGTTATCAGGAGTTCGCTTTTGTGTACTGAGATTAGACCGAATGACAGACAGGCAGTTCGGCTTATTAAGACAGCTGGAAGCACTCGACTTTAGTCGTGCGAGGCTTCACAATCCAGAATCAGGAATGAATCATAAAAAATAAAATTCATTTCTGATTTTTGTATTATGAAATTTAATTTACATGAAGCCAGCGATCACAGCTTTAAGATTTTCAACTTGAGTTATAACTGCCTGCAATTTATCTTTCAAAATTGTATTTTCGATTTTAAGCTTAAGGTCTAAATCACCAGTTTCATTTGAAAAATCGAGCGGTTCAACGACCTCTAAGAGGTTCTCATTTTCATTTTTCACGACTCGCGAAGGAGGCACCTTATGTGTTTTTTGAACAGGCGCAGCAATTTTACGTTTTTGTTTTTTTACAAAAGTCGGAGCTTTTTCTTTTCTATTTTCAGTTTTAGCTTTATGAATCTCTTCTTCTTGTGCTTGTGCCTGAATCTTGGCTTCTTCTTTAATTTCTGCCGTTACAGGTTGGGGCTCTTCGACTTGTTCAACTGGGAGCGAAATTTCAGGTTCTGCACCAACAACAGGTTCACTTTTTACAACCTCTACATGATTTTCTTCAGGCTCTTCAAATGGGATACTTGTTTGCTGTGCTTGCTCTTGCTTATCAGAGACGTGCTTAACTTGCTGCGGTATGTCTTCGTGTGTTTTTTGCCATTTGTCTACAGTGTTGACAGCCTTGATCCATTTCATTATAACGTGCTTGTCAGCATTAAATTCTATAGCGGCCTTCAACACACCGACTTCTCTGACACGTGAAAGAATTGCTATACGCTCTTCAGTCGTAAAATTTTGTCTGTAACGACGTGTTCGCCTATTGCCAGGAATATTATTATTACTAGACATCATTAAAGCGGGCGGTAAAGGTTTTGGCGAAGTAATCTCGCGCGCTCTTTGCCAGCTATCTTCTCTAAAATTTTTTTTGCTTGGTTCTTTTTCCATTTTCATCCTCAAATTTTTAATTTAAGACAAACTGAAACAGTTAATGTGTTTATTGTACAATAAAAAATCTATTCAAGCAATTAAAAAAGAGAAGCTGTTTGAGCCTCTCTTTAATTTTATAATTTAGCGTTTCTGTCGCTTTAAGTTCAAAGAATTTGCGAGGACGGCTCCAATTACAATAAAAGCTCCGAGAATATCTGTTGATGTCCCGGGGATAACCATACACAAGCCTCCGACGAATGATGCTATGCGTAGAAACATGCTCAAGGGGCCGTTGAGGTATCCTATAAAGCCTCCGCCGATTCCAATTAATCCCAAAATCGCTGTGATTATCATCGGCAAAGCCTCAATAAAAGTTCCGCCTATCATTATCATTTTGGGATTTATTGCAAACATATACGGAATCAAAAATGCTGCTATTGCAAGTTTGGTAGCATTTACGCCGGTTTTGAAAGCATTGCCGCCTGCGATAGCCGAGCCTGCATAAGCAGCCAGTGCTACAGGGGGTGTAATGTCAGCGACTATGCCAAAGTAAAAACAGAACATATGCGAAGCTAACAACGGAATGCCCGCTTTTATGAGAATCGGTGCCGCTATCGTAGATGTGATTAAATAATTTGATGTTGTAGAAACGCCCATTCCAAGTATTAACGAAGTGAACATAGCGCACACTAAAGATAAAAATACACTGTTTCCAACAAGTCCAAATATGCCCGTGCCGATTCGTTGGCCTAGGCCAGTAAGTGTAACCATGCCTATAATTATTCCTGCGGTTGAACATGCTGTAGCCACAGAAACCACGCTACGCGCAGCTTGTGGCAAGGCTGTAAGAATTTGCAAAAATGAAACTCTAGTGCCCTTTCGTAGGTATGGAACGATTACACACAGCAAACAGCCTAATAACGCAGCACGCGTGATTGTAAAACCTGACAACATTAAATAAATAATTCCAACTAACGGCAGAAGTAGATGGCCTTTTTCTCGTAATAATAATCCCAGTTTCGGAAGTTGTTCGAGTGGTAAACCCTGAAGTCCTAAGCGTTTCGCTTCAAGATGTACAGATATCCAAATTCCGGTAAAATACAACAAAGCCGGGATTAATGCTATCAACATTAGCTCACGGTATGGAACATTGCACGTTTCGGATATTAAAAACGCCGCTGACCCCATTATAGGCGGCATTATCTGCCCTCCTGTCGAAGCTGCAGCCTCAACTGCACCTGCAAATTCGGGAGTGTATCCAAGAGATTTCATCATAGGAATTGTAAAAGAACCTGTTGATACAGTATTTGAAACAGATGAGCCTGAAACAGTTCCCTGAAGAGCAGAAGAAAGTACAGCAACCTTGGCCGGCCCTCCTGAAGCCCAGCCTGCGAGAGAGTTTGCAAGATTGATAAAAAATTGGCCGATTCGTGTCTTCTCAAGGAACGCTCCGAAAAGAATAAAAAGAAAAATATAAGTTGCACATACTCCGAGCGGATTGCCTATTACTCCTTCCGTTGTAATAAACAAATGTGTAATTATTCTCTTTAGACTGAAACCCCTATGTTGAAGGAATCCGCCCATGTATTTGCCTAAAATTCCATAAAATAAAAAACAAATTGCAATTATCACAATCGGAGGCCCCACAACTCGCCAGCAAGCCAAAAGTACAAGCACTATCCCTAATCCAGCCATGAAAACATCAAGAGAATTATATCTCCCTGCCCTGAATTGAAGCGGCTTGTAATTTATTATGAAATATGCAGCGACGCATACAACAAGAACAGCTAGCACGCAGTCATACCATGGGAGTTTTCGGCGATTAGCGTTCTTAGTTGCAGGATACAAGATATAAGCCATCGAGATGGCCATACCTAAATGTGTGTAACGTAAAATTTGTAACGGAACTTTGTTTGAAAGAGAAGCGTAAAGCTGGAATAATGCCCACGCTGTCAAAATTACAGTTATACAAAAATTTACTTTGTTTGAAAAAATTTTGTATTTTGACTCGCGATCGAGTTCTTCCAGCTTTGTGCGCTCTAATTGAGTTTTGTTGTTCATTGAGAAATTTTATTTAAGATAGTCAGGAATAACAATACCCTTTTCTTCATAGTACTTTCTTGCACCTGGGTGTAAAGCGTTCGGAACTCCTGATAAAGCACTTTCAAGACTCATGTAGTTAGCTTTAGCATTGATTTCTCGAATAGAACCCAAATTTTCATAAATGGCTTTCGTAAGCGCATAAATAGTATCTTCAGAGAACGAATCAAGGCAAATTAACATACACTTAACAGCTACACTTGTAACCGGGTGGCCAAGATTATATTCGTCAGTTTCTGTCGTAAATGCAGAGTAAAACGGATATTCCTTTAATAAGGCATCAAGATGTTCCGGGTCGATCGAAAGTACATTAATTTTCTTGCTCAGAGAAAGCTCCATGACGTTTGCATTAGGATAACCAGAGCAAAGGAACATGGCATCGAAAGTTCCATCTTGAATACCGTTTCGGGCTGTTGCTTGGTCCGCGAACGTCTCTTTGATGTCGTTGTAAGTCATTCCATAAGCACCAAGAATCTGACGCGCAGCGACTTCGTAGCCTGAACCGACAGCACCGACGCAAATATTTTTGCCCTTCATATCCGCGATAGATGAAATTCCTGAATCCTTGCGTACAACTATTTGCACCATTTCGGGATAACATGCTGTAATAGCTTGAATATTTGTAATAGGCTCGCCGTCAAACAATTCGATGCCTGTCCGAGCATAACTGTAAACATCTGATTGAATCATTGCAAATTCATTTTCGCCATCGCCGAGCAATCTTGCGTTTTCAGTTGAGCCGCCAGTTGACGTAACTGTGAGATTTGCACCTGTAACATTATTGACAACGGCCGAAAGTGCGCTTCCGAAATTATAATAGTTTCCAGTGGCGCTCGCTGTTGCCATTAAATAAGAACCTTTGAATTCAGGTTCGGCGAATGCTGCTCCGGCGACAAACATGAAAACAAGGCACGCGGAAAATAAAAAACGTTTCATTGAAAATGCCTCCATATTAAAAAATTTTCGCATTATTATATAATAAACTTAATTTCACTAAAAATTTTGAGGAGGCATGAATTATGGAAACGGAATATGTGCATAAGAACGTTTATGACGTTGAAATTCATCGGATTGATGAAAAAATTGAGAACGCCGTCTTGCGAATGGAAGCAAAATCCGATGCTTATATGGCTCGCGTTGATGCTTATCTCGCAAGAATGGAAGGACGATTAGACACAATGGACTCAAAACTCAGCAACTTAACGTGGACGGTTAATTTGTTGCTGACGGTCGTCGGGCTTGCCATTGCAGGCGTAAGTATATATTTAGCGATACCGCATTAAAAAATCATGAACGAAAAAATTTTATTATTCCCGGTTCTTATACCGGCGCTTGCTGCGCTCTTAGTCCCTGCTTTCAAATTTCCTAGTAAAAAACTTCGTAACATCTTTGTAGAATGCTCCGTCCTCTTAAACTCGTTGATAATAATTTTGCTTGTGTTATATCCGCCGGCAAATTCTTTCACTCTGTTTCGACTTTCTGAACGCGCGGCCTTCGCTCTTAAAATTGACGGTCTAGGAATGGTATTCGCGGTCTTGATTGCGATTTTATGGCCGTTGACGACTCTTTATGCTTTTGAATACATGAGCCACGAACATAGGCAAGACTCTTTCTACGGTTGGTTCGTTTTGACTTATGGGGTCGTCGCCGGGATTGCATTATCTTCCAATTTATTGACGCTGTATTTATTTTACGAGGTCATGACGCTAACAACATTGCCGCTTGTAATGCACGAGATGGACGGCCGAGCGCGTTACGCGGGACGAAAATATTTAATTTACTCTGTCGGTGGTGCGGCGTGTGCTTTCATAGCGTTGACTTATACAATGTATCAAGGCGGCGGAGAGACTTTTACATTAGGCGGAACGCTTGGAGTATGGCCCAACGAACCTGAAAAATTATATTTGTGGGCGTGGTTTTTGGGCTTCCTTGGCTTCGGCGTCAAAGCGGCGGTGTTTCCGTTTCATGGCTGGCTTCCTAGTGCGTCCGTAGCTCCGACTCCCGTTACGGCTCTGCTTCATGCGGTTGCAGTCGTCAAAGCCGGGATATTTGCGATAATTCGCTTAACGTGGTACGTGTTTGAGCCTGAATCACTCGCGGGGACGTGGGCACAGTGGGCGGCGTTCGCTATGGCGTGCATGACGATAGTTTATGGCTCGTCAATGGCACTCGCTACGCAGCATCTTAAACGGCGATTCG